>CALBPW010000343.1 GCA_937899145.1 uncultured Bacteroidota bacterium | reverse complement strand
CGGCTGCGGCTCACTTTTTTAGAAAAGCAAAAACTAAAAAAACAAGCAAAATGAAAATAAATCGTATAATAACTGCTGTATTGTTAATTAGTTTGATATCAGCATGTTCGAGCGACAGAAAGCAAAAACAACAACAACTTGCCGAGTCGCTTGCAGTAGATAGTAGTATGTGCACAACATCAGTTAAAAGAATATTTTTCAACCTGCCATCACCAGTTGAAATCACTCAAACATTGCTTAAAACAGAAGAAGAATTTGATCCTGAATTGCTCAATTCAACAGATAATCTTGATAATTACAACACATCAAGTTCGTTAGCATTAAATTTCGGGGTTTATGGTGCTGACTTATGCTATTGTAGAATTTACGACCAACTGCAAGAAGCAATAAGCTATCTATCAGTAATAAGGAAACTTACTGAAAAACTTCAAATTCCAGAAGAGGAAGGCTCAGAAACGATAAATCGCGTTGAGCAAGGCCTTGAAAACAGGGACACAATATTTTACATAATATCAGACACTTACGCAAAAGCCGACAGTTATCTGAAAGAAACCGAGCGCGATTTGACAGCATCGCTAATATTGATTGGCGCATGGGTTGAAGGAATGCACTACGCGACAACACTTGCAACACGCGCAAATACAAAAGGCGATATGATTCAAAGTGTTGTTGATCAAAAATATACAGTTGGAACATTGCTAAGTTTGCTCAATCTTTATAAAGAAAATCCGGAAATTTCAGTATTGATAGAAGATTTTAGTAGATTGCAGGCGGAATATGAGCAAATTGAAGTTGTTTACGACAAATCGGTTGTAGTTACCGATCAAGACAAAAAAACAACCACAATTGACGCGCCAGCAACAGTTAAAATAACAGCCGAGCAAATGCGCCGAATTGCTGACATAGTGAAACAAATAAGAAAAAAAATAGTTTAATAATAAAACAAGAAATAAAAAAACAATATGAAACAGATAATCAAGATTTTAGCAGTGGCAGTTGTTTGCATGGTGCTTCAGACAAGTGCAGAAGCCCAATGCAAAACATTCATCAAAAATGTATGTAAGCCAAAACTCGACCCATACATTTACAATGGTCAGATGAACAGCGCAGTGCTTAATCAAGGCGATATTGCCGAACTGATGCTTACATTCTATAGCAATCAAGATTATAGAATTGTAGTATGCGCCGATGAATTCAATGATGTTAAATTCCGTCTTATCGATTTGGCGGGCAAAGAGTTATACTCAAACGAAAATCATGGAAATGCCGACCATTGGGATTTTTCGACTAACTCAACCCAACTTTTAACCGTTGAGGTGAGCATACCAGAAAACGCCGCAGCTGACGAGTCGAAAAGTGGTTGCGTATCGATTTTAGTGGGCTTTAAAGAAAAATAAACACAACAAATCGGCAAAAAAGTCGGTTTGAATAAAAAAATATTTATCTTTGTAAGAAAGAGTTCCGCAGGCGATGCGGAATTCTTTTTGTTTTATAATCAATTCAATAAAAAAAAGAAAATTATGGACAAAGTATCCTACATTACAAACGAGGGACTGAAAAAGCTTGTAGCAGAAGTGGAATATCTAAAATCGGTAGAGCGTCCACGAGCATCGCAGGCAATAGCAGAAGCGCGCGACAAAGGCGATTTGTCGGAAAATGCAGAATATGATGCCGCAAAAGAAGCGCAAGGATTGTTGGAGATGAAAATATCGCAGCTTGAGGCAAAAATCATCAACTCAAGAGTTATTGATGAATCGAAACTCGATTTTTCGAAGGTGCAAATACTATCGCGTGTTAAAATCAAAAACGTAGCTAACGGCGCTACAATGACGTACAGCATTGTATCGGAAACAGAGGCAAACCTGAAAGAGTTTAAAATATCGGTTAGCACACCAATCGCACAAGGATTGATGGGACATAAGGTTGGCGATATCGCTGAGGTGAAAGTACCGAACGGCATTATGAAATTTGAGATTTTGGAAATCGGACCAATAGCATAAAACAATGGCAACAGTATTCACAAAAATTGTAAATGGCGAAATACCAAGCTATAAGATAGCGGAAGATGAAAATTATTTTGCCTTTCTCGACATCAATCCGTTGCAAAAGGGGCATGTGTTAGTGATTCCAAAACAGGAAACTGATTACATCTTCGACCTTGAGCCAGATGTTTTGGCCGGCTTGCATAAGTTTGCGCAACGAGTTGCAAAAGCAATTAAAAAAGCAATCCCGTGCAAAAAGGTGGCAGTTGTGGTGTTAGGTTTGGAAGTTCCGCATGCGCACGTTCATCTTATTCCGATGAATGCAGAGAGTGATGTCAGGTTCGACAAAAAACTGCAACTCACGAAAGAAGAATTTGAGGAGATTGCCGAAAAGATCAGAAAAGAATTTTAAATAACTAAATAATTTAAAAACAATAATTTAATGAACCTAAATATTTTTAAAAATGAAAAAACAATTTTTTTAGCAGTAATGCTTTGCTTTGCAATGAGTGCAAGCGCTCAAATCAAAGTTAATAGTAACGGAAAAGTTATTATTGGTACTGACCGCACTGATGACGATTTAAACAATGCTCTTTCAATGTCGGTTTTTGGGAAAGATGCAGGAACAATGCGCGCAGGAGCAAAATTAGCCTTTGGCGATTTTGGCAGACACTCCAGTTATGGTTGGAATGTATTTATTGGCGAATTTGGAAATACCGATACCGACCAGCTATGGCTACACGGAAAAAAAGGATTTTACCTAACCTGTACAGGGCAACCCGAATACCGAACCACGTCTGTTAATAATTTAGGAAGTTATGTTGTTGCATATTTTAATACAAGTGAAAATGCATTCCGATTTAATGTTCCTGTTTACACTCAGGGAACACTTGTGGCATCAGACAAACGATTTAAGAAAAATATTAAAGGCATTGATAATGCAATGTCATCGTTGAAAAAACTGAATGGAATCAGTTTCGATTATAATATTTCTAACGCCCCCCAGCCGGTAAAATTTGAAAAGCTAAATGTTAAAAAAGCTATTTCACCAATGACGGCAACAAACGATACAATTAATAACGAAGTTGCATTAACCGAAAAAGAACAAATTGCAAAAGAAGAAATGCAACAATATGAAAAATTGCGTGCAGAGGCCGACCAAAATCACCTTGGGCTTATTGCGCAAGAGGTGCAATCGGTTTTTCCGAGTTTGGTAAAAGAAGATTCAGCAGGATATTTGTATGTTGATTATATTGGTTTGATACCAGTAATTATTGAAGCGCTTAAAGAACAACAACTGACAATAGATGCTCAAAGCAAGAAAATCAAAGAATTAGAAAAGAAAAAGTATTTTGTTGACCCACGAGGCAACCAAAAGAAAGCCTTTTCGCCAAACACTGTTGACGAAACAGAAGAAGTTGAAAACGAAGACATTACCACCAACGCCTTCCTCTACCAAAACACCCCCAACCCTTTCACCAACCAAACCGAAATCAGATATTATCTGCCAGAAAACGCAGAAAATTCTATTTTGTATGTATTTTCGCTCAACGGAAATATGCTTTTGAGCAAGCCACTAACCGAAACAGGAAATGGCAGCATAACCATCAGCAACAACGAACTCGAAGCAGGGATGTACGTTTACACATTGGCAATTGATGGTGTTGAGGTGGATAGCAAGAGGATGATATTGACTAATGAATAGGAAGGGTTATGAAAAAGATAATGTTATTTTTATGGCTAATGGTAGTGCAAGTTATGCTGTTTGCCGCCAATAATATAGGCATCCCCAAATATGTTGGTGAATATATAAAGCAAGAAAATATTTCTTCAAATGCAGAAGTTTACCAATACACAAAGCAAAGTGCTATCACGACAATAATGGGGAATAAAATAACTCTATCAACAACGGGATATTTGTTCTTCATTGATGAATATCCTACAGCAAACTGGAGCCATCCTTGCCGATATGTATGGTTTGACTTAAATCAGGAAAGTTCAAAAACTATTAAAGAGAACAATCCTCCTATAGATTTGGAAGAATGGATATTGCTTTCAAAAAATAAAATTATACCACAAAAAATACAAAAAAAATCGAATGCTGATAATAGGGAGGTAATTAAAAGAATATCGTCTTTAGCTTCAAATAATTATGCTGTAATTATTAGTGGAGGAAATACCAAATCTAACAATCATATTCGTTATTGGAATGATTGTCAAGCGATATACTCAACATTAGTTAATGAATATGGGTATCTTGATAGTCATATATACGTACTAATGTCTGATGGAACAAATCCTGCGAAAGACAGAAATACAGGGTATAATTACGATTCTTCACCATTGGATTTAGATGGAGATGGAGACAATGATATTCAATATGCAGCTACTAAAAAAAACATTTCTGCCGTTTTTGATATGCTTTCAAAAAAATTGACAAACAATGATTTCCTTTTTGTTTTTACAACAGACCATGGAGGACAAATATCCGGTGACAACGCATGTATGTTTTTATGGGGTGAAACTATTACAGATTCTGAATTTGCCAAGGAGGTAAATAAAGTTAAAGCAGGAAATATTAGTATTGTTATGGAACAATGCCATAGTGGTGGTTTTATCTCTGATTTAACAGCAAATAATAGAGTTATTGCAACGGCTTGTACGGCAAATGAAAACTCTTGGGCAAAAGATGGCTCATTATATAATGAGTTTGTGTATCATTGGACATCCGCCGTACGAGGATATACACCTGAAGGTAATCTTGTAAATGCAGACTCAAACAATGATGGATTAATATCAATGAAGGAAGCTTTTGAATATGCAAAAAAGGAAGATTCAAAAAATGAAAATCCTCAATATGAGTCTATCTCCCCATCTTTAGGAAATCATTTAACACTTTATGGAAATGATTGCGCAACAATATATGTCAAAAATCAAACAATAGCTTCTAATAATGCATATATTACAGGTTGTGATATCAACATATCAAATATTACAATAGAAAACCAATCTTCTGTAACAATTAAAGCAAGCGAATCAGCAACTATTAATGGTCCGTTTGAAGTAGAATTAGGTTCAACATTTGAAATAAAATAAAAATCATGAAAAAAATATCCATATTATTAATGCTATTGTTAATTTCATTTATAGCCATACAAGCACAAACAAAATACGATTTTAAAATCTTAAGAATGACAGCATTCACTGAGAAAGAAACAGATTGTTATGGCATTTGCAAAGTAAGGCGTTACAATTTTTATGGCGACACAACAATAAACAATGTAGAATACTTTAAAATTTATTCAAATAATTCTGTTTTTGCAGATTCAATAAATGAAAATATTCATTTTAATGTGATTGGTGCAATCCGTGAGACTGAAGATAGCTTGGTATATTATTATAATTTTAAAACTAAAAGAGAAGTATTGCTTTACGATTTTGGATGGAGATCGGGCAAACAAATTTTAAGCACAAATTCACAAGGAAATGAATATGCTTATGCAGTAATATATGATATAGATACTATTGAGCAAAATGGTTGGAAAACACCTGTAATAAACACAATATCAGGAGGGAAATGTTTATTGGGTATTGGCGACTTGAATGGCTTTTTTGCACCCATTCAAAACAAGCCTAATTGTGAACAATGGAATCAGCAACTTTGGTGTGCAATTGATGAAAGGGTGAATTGTATATGTCCGTTATATCAAGCCCCAAATTGTACCAATTGCGAAACATATGAGCAGGCCTCTGCTATCTATAAGGCTACAGCCACTTTTATCACAGCCTTCCTCTACCAAAACACCCCCAACCCTTTCACCAACCAAACTGAAATCAGATATTATCTGCCTGAAAACGCTGAAAATGCTGTTTTGTATGTATTCTCGCTCAACGGAAATATGCTTTTGAGCAAGCCACTAACCCAAACAGGAAATGGCAGCATTGTCATTAGCAATAGTGAGTTGAGTGCAGGAATGTACGTTTACACATTGGCAATTGATGGTGTTGAGGTGGATAGCAAGAGGATGA
>CALBPW010000342.1 GCA_937899145.1 uncultured Bacteroidota bacterium | reverse complement strand
TCTTTTCGTGGCTGCAAATATACACTTTTCTGGGTAAAATGCGGATTATCATTTTCTATTTCGGTAGCAGTAAGAACTTCGGGCTGTTCCACCTCGTGCAATTGCGACAAAATTATCTCCATCGCTTTCTGACTTATATATCGCTTGCCCTGCGCAACCAATTGGATAGCTTCGCGCAACTCACTCAAAGCGCAATCTTTAAATAAAACACTAAAAGTATGCGACGAGTAAGTTATTTTCCGCAAAATTTTTGGAGTAAGATCATCACATAAAAGTATCCATTGAGCCATTTTAAAACGTTCACTTTCAACAAGCAACTGCTCTTCATCACTAAAATCGAATAAAGTATAATCAAGAATGACTATCGCATTTTCGTGCACTTTAAGCTGCTGATTCAACTCCGCTTTATTGCCGACCACATAAACCACATTTTGCTTGTCCTGTTTTATAAGACTTTGCAACGCGAAGTTTGTAAGTTCTTGATTATCTGCCAAAATATAATTACTCATAAATACTTTATGTTTTTAACTCAATCAGATTTCAATCACATCGCAAAATTAGTCCTTGAAGATATATACACCAAACATCAACTATTTTATAGAAAAATATTTTGTAAAAACACCAAATCATAGTTTGATATTTTATATAATGTGTTTCAACAAGAAGATAAAAGATTTTTATTCTGGAATCATCAATTCAGAAACAACAGAAGAATTAAAAATCAACCTAACCAACATAAATTTGCAACCTTATTTTCATAATTTGATATTTAGTTTTACTTTTGCACGAATTTTTTAGGCTTGATATGGACTATACAATTCCAATCAACGATTTAAAAGACGGAAAACATCAGTACGGGTTCGACATTGCCGACAACTTCTTTGATGCTTTTCCTGAATCGGAGGTGAAAAAATGCTCAATACACGTTGATGTTGACCTCATCAAACACGGAGGCAACATTGAAGCGTTTTTTGCGTTGTCAGGAAAAGTAACAGTTGTTTGCGACCGATGCCTTGACGAATTTGAAATGCCTATTGAAAACGATGGACATCTGTTTTTTGAACAAGGCGATGAACCGGGCGAAGTGTCAGATGAATTGGTAATGATTGCACGCAACGAGCCGCGTCTTGATTTGCAACAATACATTTATGAATTTATCTGCCTTGCAATACCATCGCAAAAATATCACCCCGAGGACGAGAACGGCAATAGTGCTTGCGACCCCGAGATGCTAAAACGGTTAAATGAGATAAAAGCAAACAACACTGGCGGCACACAAACAACCGACCCGCGTTGGGATAAACTGAAAGATTTGATTAATTAAATTTAATATTTTTAAAAAATGGCACATCCAAAACACAGACACTCTAAAGAAAGAGGTCGCAAAAGAAGAACTCATTACAAAGCAGTTGCTCCAACATTAGCTACATGCTCAAATTGTGGCGCACCTATTGAGTATCACCACGTTTGCCCAGAGTGTGGCTACTATCGTGGCAAATTGGCAATTGACAAAACAGTTGCTGCTTAATAACAAAATGCTCGAAAAATGAGAATCGGAGTAGATATAATGGGAGGTGATTTTGCGCCAGAAGCCACAGTAATGGGCTCAATAATGGCGCAAAAACAACTGCCTCCAGACGTTAAATTGGTACTATTTGGTCCGAAAGACAAAATTGAAGCCATACTTCAGCGAGAAAATGTTGATGCGAATCTATTTGAGATAGTTGATGCACAACAAGTTATTGAAATGGGCGACCACCCGGCAAAAGCCTTTGCAGCCAAGCCAAACTCAAGCATTGCAATGGGTTTTGGCTACTTGCAAAAAAAACTGATAGACGGCTTTGCAAGCGCAGGAAGCACAGGCGCAATGCTTGTTGGTGCAATGTACACCATTAAAGCAATATCCGGAGTAATACGTCCCTGCATATCTACCGAGATGCCTCAATTTGAAGGCACACCGACGTTGTTACTCGATGTCGGCTTAAACGCAGATTGCCGCCCCGACGTACTATACCAATATGCGCAAATAGGTTCTGTTTACGCAAAATCAATGTATGGCATCGAAAATCCGAAAGTGGCACTACTCAACATTGGCGCTGAACCAACCAAAGGCAACCTTGTTATCAAAAGCACCTACGAAACAATGGCTGATACAAAAGATTTCAACTTCATTGGAAACATCGAAGGGAATCAACTGCTTGGCAACTGCCCAGCCAATGTTGTTGTAACCGACGGATTTACAGGCAATATCGTTTTAAAAGAAGCCGAAGGCCTTTACAAAATCATTCGCAAAAAAGGAATGACCGACGAATTTTTCGAGAAATTCAATTTCGAAAATTTTGGAGGCACTCCTGTTTTAGGCGTAAATGGCATTGTAATCATCGGGCACGGCATCTCTAACGACAAGGCAATCAAGACAATGATTCTGCAAACCAAGCAAATGATAGAAGCAAAGGTCTCAGAAAAAATCTCGGAATTGTTTAAATAATGTCAGAAAAAATTAGAGCTAAAATTTCAGGTGTTGGCGCATACTTACCTGATTATATACTTACAAACGAAGAATTAAGCCGTATGGTAGATACCAGCGACGAGTGGATAACAACTCGCGTAGGCATTAAAGAGCGCCACTTACTGAAAGAAGAAGGAGAAGGCTCATCGTATATGGGCGAACGTGCTGTGCGTCAACTATTTGAAAAAACAGGCACCACGCCCGACGAAATTGACCTTGTACTCTGTTCAACAGTAACTCCCGACATGCCCTTTCCTGCTACCGCCAGCATTATTGCCGACAAAGTAGGAATCAAAAATGCCATGCACTTCGATATAAATGCAGGCTGCTCAGGCTTCATCTACACTTTGATAACAGCCAAAATGTACGTTGAGTCGGGAATGTTCAAAAAAGTACTACTAATATCGGCTGAAAAAATGTCGGCAATAGTTGACTACACCGACCGTGCCACTTGTCCGCTTTTTGGCGATGGCGCTGCTGCTGTGCTAATCGAGCCTTCATCCGACGAAAACGGCATTATCGATTTTATCGCGCAAAGCGATGGCAATGGTCGCAACTACTTGTACATGTCAGCTGGCGGATCGTGTATGCCCGCTTCGATAGAATCGGTACAAAACCACAAACATTTTGTGTATCA
>CALBPW010000341.1 GCA_937899145.1 uncultured Bacteroidota bacterium | reverse complement strand
GTGTGCTCTTCCGATCTCAATGTCGCCATTGAGGACAAGCAAACCATTATCGCTATCTGTTATAATCTCATTCGGACCTGTTTTGCAATTAAATGCTACGCAGGCACAGCCTTGGCTCATGGCTTCAATTAGGCTACACGGAAAACCTTCGCGTCGCGAAGACAATGCATAGATGCTTTTTGTCCGTAGCACTTTGTCGATTTCGTCTGTCCAACCTAAAAACTCTACTTGTTTTTCGATTCCGAAATTTTTTGTTAGGTTACAAATCGTATTATCATCGTTTGTGCCAATAAATTGCAGTTTCCAATCGGGGTGAAGTGGTGCAATTTTTGCCCAAGCCTGAATCAGCATATCGAAACCTTTTACATGCCAACGGCGTTGAGGACCTATTGCGACAATTGTTTTTTCGCGTTCAGCGTTATCAGTAAATATAGGACAACTTAGTGGATTATAGATATATGTTTTGTTTTTCAGCCATTTAGCATAATTGTAATCGCTTTCTGATACAAAAACAACTTTTGATGCTAATCGGTATATAATGTGTCTTGCCAGCCATTTCAGTAGCGGTTGTTTTGCTTGTATTGATGTCTGTTCTGATAATATTAATTGTTTGTGTGTAAAGCAGTTGGCTATTGTTGTGAATATGTTCAATTCTACAAGAAACGAAATTGTCAAATCGGGATTGTTTATGCTTATCGCTTTTCTGATTTTTTTGATTCGTTCTATTGGGTGCAGTATTCTTAATTTGCTATTAATTGATATTTTATGAATCTGAATATGCGAGTTGAGCGGATATGTTTGCTCTTTGTCATTAAAAATATATATTGTTACGTCGTGTTTTTCGTGCAGATGGTTAAGTAGAATTGACGCTACGCGTTCAGCTCCGCCACCAAACAATTTATCGACAAATAGCAGAATTTTCATTTTTGGTAACTTCTTCAATTAAGTTGTCCCAATTGGCAAAAAAAGCATTTTTATCGAATTGTTTCACTTTCTCGATTGCAGCAATCGATAGCTTTTGGCGCAAATTTTCATTGTTTATTAGCAATTGCAATTTTGTTGCAATGTCGTCAATGTTCTCTGATTCGGCAATTAATCCATTAATACCATTATCTATCAGTTCTTTTGCGCCACCATCGCAATTAGTTACAATGCAAGCACAGCCTTGGCTCATTGCTTCGATAAGGCTCATAGGGCATCCTTCGTATCTTGAAGCTAAGATAAATATGCTTTTTGTCTGCAGTTTTTGGGCAATATTGTCACTCCAATCTAACCATTTCACTCTTTCTGTTGTCAAATTTGAAATTTCTTTTGCGAATTTTTGATTTTTGATGTTTCCTAATATTTCTAAATTCCATTTGGGATTTTTTATAACAATTTTTGCCCATGCTTTAAGTAATAAGTCAAGTCCTTTGTTGTACCATCGATTTATAGGCTCTATTGTGATTATTGTTGTTTGCCTATTTGTGTAGTTGGCAAAGGGGGGGGATAGCGAAGGGTTATAGATAGTTGTACTTTTTTGAGGAGCATTAAATTGTTTGCAATCAGATTTTGTTACAAATACTATTTTATCGGCTTTAGGATATAATATTTTTCGTAATAGTTGTATTATTTTTGATTGTTGACGTTTGAGTGTATTGCGTTCTGATATTATTATTTT
>CALBPW010000340.1 GCA_937899145.1 uncultured Bacteroidota bacterium | reverse complement strand
ACATGATGGTGAAGCAACAATAACAGTTGCGGGTTCAGGAGTTAACTTAATTATATTAAAATTAGGTTTAGTAGAAAATAAAATTGTTAAAAGAGCTGATGGTGTTAGTACAAAAACATTCAAAGAACTTGCTGCTGGTGACTATTATATGGGATACTTTATTGGCTCGCTTGACAAGGAAGAAGATGTTGTAACAATACCAAAAACCATTGAGGCACCAACATCTTTCTCAGGCGATTTTGCTGTTGTAACAGAGGCTACCTGCTATGGTGATGATATTGAGCTAATGGCTAATATTAATGGAGGAACAGCACCATATTCTTATAATTGGACAAAATCGGGTGGTGAAAGTTATACAACCGAAACAATTATGGCATCGTCGGGTGCTCGCTATTACTTAACAGCAACAGATAGTAAAGGTTGTAAATTCTCATTATCACCTTACACATACATAGCAGGTAACACACATAGTGACTATACTACTGGTCCTGATAAAATTGAAGCAACAATTACTACCGAAGAAACTTGTGAAGGTGAATATTCAGGCATTATGCATATTGCACCTACAGGCGGTTCGGAAATTTACACTAAATTTGACTTAACAGGGGCTGAATCAAGAACATCAACACTTACCGATATTACAGGTTTACATGGTGGCGATTATGAAGTGGTTGTTACCGACAATAAAGGTTGTACCAATTTAACTAATCTTCCTGCAAATGTTATAAATACAACAATAGGTGAAATTCCTGCTCCAACAGCCGATGCTGGAGCCGATGTTTATGTTTGCTATAGCGAAGGTACTTATAAAGTAACCGATGCTGCATTTACTCATAATGAAACAATAAGTTGGACAGTGCAATCGGGTACTGCCGCAACTATTACAAGTGGCGAAACAACAGCAACGCCAACACTTACTTTTAATGGTGCAGGCGATGTAACTTTGCTTGTAACAGTTACAAATGGCACATGTTCTCCTGTTACTGATACTAAGGTAGTCCACATTGTAGCAACACCAAATCCAACAATAACATCAGCAGATGCTGATATTTGTGGACTAATTGCAACTATTACTGCAACAAGTAGTATGGGTGGTACAATGGAAGCCGAACCTGTAAATGGCGCTGGCACAGCAACAATCAGCGGACTTAACGTATCGGTTGACAAAGCAGGCGCTTACACATTCCGTGTTAAAGAAACAGAGCCATCGGGTGCACAATGCGAAGGTTATAGTTCAAACACAGTAACATTTACTTTCTACAATGATCCAGAAGTATCGCTGACATCAACGTCAGGTTCAACATGCGGAACTGATGCTGTTACAATATCAGGTTCAGCAACAGATTGTACTACAACAACTTGGACAATGAGTGCAAATGCCTCTGGCTCATTCAGCAGCACAACAACTCCAAATACCGTTTACACACCATCGGCAGACGATGCGGGAAAGACATTGACTCTAACCCTAACAGGTAGCAATGGCGGTGTTTGCCCTGATGCTGTTCAAACTTATACATTAGTTGTTAACGAAGTTCCAACACCAACCAACAATACGGTTGCTGGCGAGAAATGCGGGCTATCGACACCAATATTGGCAACATTAAGCCACGGCGGAGCAGCAACTTGGAAGGCAGTTGAAAGCGGAGTAACTTTTGCTAATCCGAATGCAGTTTCAACAACAATGACTGTTACCACAGCTGGTACATACCATATATATATAGAAGAAGATAATGGTTGCATTGGCTCAAGTGCACAAGTTGAGGTAATCTTCCGCGACGAACCAACATTAACCATTACTAATGGCGCATCAGGAACAATTTGCGGTAACGAGACAATCGATTTGACAGCAACAACAAATTGTACACCAACAAATGTTGTTTGGTCATCAACTGGCGCGGGGTCGTTCTCATCGGCATCAGGCTTGAGCACAACCTACACACCAGCCGCTGGCGATTATGGCAATACAATAACCATTACAGCAACTGTTCCGAGTGATTATGCGGTTTGTGCAACACCAGCAACTGCTACTTTCTCACTTACAGTTAATGCTGTTCCAAATCCAACTATTACTTCAATCGATGGGAATACATTAGATAATCTTGTTGATGTTTGTGGTACATCAGGTATATCAGCTACAGCTGAAGCACCTCTTGGAGGAACACTTACATGGAAGAGTGAAGGCACTAACTTGCAGATAACACCATCAACTGGAGCATCGGTAACACTTGCAGGCGACAATGGAGTAAGCTACGGAATTATAGTAACTGAAACAACATCGGCAGGCTGTTCAGCCAAAAGCCCGGCTCGTTATGTAACATTCCACACTGCACCAGCAGTAACAGTTCCATCGGCTACAGATATTTGCGAAACCGATGAGGTTAATGTTACAGCTACCGCAACTAATGCAACCAGTTTGACTTGGTCGGCATCAGGCGCAGGCACATTAACACAAACAGGCTCGGCAACATCAATGGCTGCAACCTACACACCAGCCGCTGCCGATATTGATACCGATGTAACACTTACAGCAACTGCAAGCAATGGCGGTATTTGCGCCAACGATGTTAAAACATACACATTCCACGTTTATGCTAATCCAAATCCAACAATTGCAAGCACAATTGAGATTTGCGGACTTACCGATGATATTTCAGCAACAGTAACGGCTGGTAACACTATAACATGGAGTGCACCAGCAAGTGTAACATTGACTAACGCAAGCGTAGCAGGCACTACAGCAACCGTAACAGCAACACTTAACGATGGTGCTGATTATGGCGAGTATATAATCACCATGAAAGAGAAAAATGCTGCTGGTTGCGAGGTTGAGGTTTCTACTACTGTTACTTTTATACCTCAACCAGTTTTGGAGTTTGACGCTTACGAAGCAACAATTTGCGCTGGCGAATCATATACAGTTCATGCTACAACTCACGAAAACTTCTCTAACTATTCATGGACTGCATCAGATGGAGGAACACTCGAATTAGGCGCAAACTCAGCTACATATAATTCAGTAGCTTCAACAACTTGGAAACAAGTAACCATCTCAGTTACACCAAAATTCGGTTGCGATGAATCGGGCGGAAAAACAATGACCTTGACAGTAAATCCGATGCCTGTTCCAAATATTGATGACGAAACTGTTTGCGGATTAGAATACACACTGCCGGCAACAACCCAGAGTGTAACAGGCATAACTTCCGATTTTGGCTGGTCAACAGCCAGCCCGGGAGCAAGCATTTCAGCTACACAGTTTAAAGCAAATGCTGAAGGCACATACACATTGCGGTTGACAGAAATGGTAGGCTCATGCCAGGCATACGATGAGGCTCAAATAACCTTTGTCGCAAAACCAGAGGTTAACGCAGGCGATGACGATGCCGTTTGTGCCGATGAGCTAACTTACGATTTGTCAGCCGCTACAGCCGACCACTATTCATCTTTAGTATGGTCAACAACGGGCGACGGCTCATTCAGCGACGCATCAACATTGAATCCAACTTACACATTTACCGATGCCGAGCGCGCTACAGGTAGCGTAACACTTACGCTTACTATTACACCAAATGCACCTTGCGTTGATCCGTTGTCATCATCAGTAACAATAACTATCAATCCGCTTCCTGTACCAACAGTTTCAGGCGATGCGGCTATCTGCCAAAACGAAACCGGCACTTACACAACCGAAAGCGGAATGACAGACTACCAATGGTATGTTGATGGCGCATTGCAAGCAGGTGCAACATCGGCTTCATTTGATTACACTTGGACAACCGATGGTGCATACACAGTATCTGTTAGCTACACCGATGCTAACGGTTGTTCAGCAGTCGCAGCAACTGATTTTGCAGTAACCGTTTACGATTTGCCGGTGAGCGCACTTCCTACAACTGAAAATTCATGCACCAATGGCAACGTTATAATCAACGCAGCAGCAACAGGCGGCAGCGGCAATTTCAGTTACGCTTGGAGTGGCAATGGCGTAAATTACATTGACGATGCAAGCTCTGCTACACCAATATTTGCATGCGATGTTGCAGGTACTTACAACTTAACTTGCACAATTACCGATAACACATACGGTTGTTCAGTAGATGCCGAAATTGAAATTACAAATATTCAAGGTCCATCAGTAAATGCAGGCTCGCCAGCAACAGTTTGCTACCTAAGCAGTCATTATTTAGCCGATGCAACATATAGCGATGCTTATGGAGTTACTTGGTCAACAACAGCTGGTGATGGTACATTTGACGATGCAGATATACTAAATGCAACCTACACACCGGGTGCAGCCGACTGGGCAAATGGTACAGTTACTCTTACACTTACTGCCTATAGCTCAACTTGCGGTTCAGTAACAAGCGATGTTACTCTTACACTTCTTCCAGAACTTAATGTAGGTATTGGCGGTATAATACCATTTGAAATATCAGCTTCAACACGTATAGATGTACAAATTGAAGGTGATTACACTGGTGGTAGTCCAGATGGTCTTGGTTTCTATCTTGTCGCTCCTGACGGAACAGAGGTAAAACTATATAATAACCAAGATTATGGAATGCCAATGGTAGATTGGATATTGGATCCATCCGATTTTAATATAAAATTCACAACTTTGTCTTCAAGCGATTTCAACTTAGACAAATTCGGTAGTTTTGAAAGCATAACAGGTGATTATACCATAACAGGTGATTGGTCAACTATTTATGGCAAAAATCCAGCTGAAGGTGGATGGACAGTTAAATTGGGAGGAAACTTTACAGAAGGAGGCGTTCTGCGACATGCTAATATATCATTTACCGATATTAACTACGAAGGTAATCTTCAAACCATCACTTTCGATTCAAAAGTATTATCACCAGCCGTATCAATTCCTAAGGATATGTACTTAAGCTACATTTCACCAATCGGTTTGCGTGTTAGCTGCTATGGTGCATGCGATGCACGTGCCGTTGCAAAAGCAATTGGTGGTTCCGGTACATACGAATTGTACGAATGGTCAAAAGACGATACCTTTACCGATATTATTTCAACCAACGACACAACCGACCTTTGCGCCGGTACTTACTACGTTCGCGTAACCGATAACAATGGTTGCTCAGCTATAGGTTCAATAGAGATTGGAACTCCTGAAAAAATCCAAATTTCGAAACTTAGCCAAACAAATGTCACTTGCAATGCTGGCGATAACGCTTCAATTGAAGTAACATCGGCAAACGGCATCGGAACAGTTTCTTACCAATGGTTAGATTCTCTCACTAACAATGTGATAGCTACAACGGCTCTTGCCGATAATCTATATGCAGGCAAGTTTACAGTTGTTGCTACCGACGAAAATCAATGCGTTGTTGACTCAACATTTGAAATTACTGAACCTGCTAAAATTGAAATAACATCAATCAATGTAACTCCAACATCGTGCACAACAACCGATGGTGTAGTGATATTTGCAGTTAGCGGCGGAACACCGGGCTTATCGCCTGAATATACTGTCACTTGCACCGATGCGGGAGCAAGTATCGACAATGCGAATCTGACAGTATCTGACTTAAGTGGCGGCAACATCACCTTCACAATTACCGACCTTGTGGGTTGCTCAATTGATACCACAATATCTACCGTTCCTGACCCAATGTTGCTATCGCTCAATTCAGGAGCAATTGAATGTAATGGAGCGACAACATCAGTTGCAGCTATGGTTAGCGGTGGCACTGAGCCTTACACTTACTTATGGAGCGATGGTCAAACAGGCTCTATCGAAATAGGACTTGTGGCAGGTACTTATTATGTTGATGTAACCGATAATCTTGGTTGCACCGCAAGCGACACCATCGTGCTTGCTGAACCTGCTGAAATTGTACCAGATGTAGTGTTTACACAACCAATCCGTTGCTACAACGATACCGAGGCCTCATTCTACGCAACAGCCACCGGCGGAACAACCACTGGCGGTTACGCTTACAATTGGTTTGACGCTAATACAAACACACTCATCTCAACCGACTCAATAGTCAGCAATGTCGGCGAAGGCATTTATGCAGTTGAGGTAACAGATTTGAATGGTTGCGTGGCTTACGATACCACTACAATTGTTTATCCTGAATTGCTGTACATCGCTTCAACCGATACAACAAAATCAGAATGCGCCGTACCAACCGGTACAGCCACAGTAACCGTAGCCGGTGGTGTCGAGCCTTATAGCTACTATTGGCATTCGGTATTTAGCACCGATACAGTAGGCAAAACAGCAGCAGCAACAGCATTGGCTGCCGACCTCTACATTGTCGAGGTAACCGATGCCCTTGGCTGCACAATTGTCAGCGATACAGTTGAAATCTCAGATAAGGGAAATATTAAATTTGGTGATCCTGTTATGAAAGATGTTGCTTGTATTCAGCATTGTACAGGCGAAGCTACAATAAACACTGTTTATGCAGAAGACGAACAAGGCAACTTAATAAATGTGTTCCATAATTCAACAATAATCTGGAACAACAGTGAAACTGTTAGCCAAGGCGAAACAGCCACAACATTGTGCTACGGATCTAACCGCGTAGTGGTTATTGCCGATAACGGTTGCCGCCGTGTAGGTAATTTTGAAATTGGCAACTCACGCGCATTGCGTGTTACTAATATAGCCAACTATCCCGACCTTACTGGCGACCCCCACTGCGATGGCTCGCTGACAGTAACAATAGGAGGTGGCATTGGCAATTACACTTATGCTTGGACAGACGAAGCAGGCAATCCAATCCAATCGAATAACGATACAGACACCGAAACTTCGATATACTCGCTTTGTGAGGGTAACTACACTTTGCATGTTGAAGACGAAAACCCACTTGGTTGCTCAATCGATGAAACAATATTGATTGAACATCGTCCGCTCACTTGCTCAGTATTGCAAGTGTCGCCAACAACTTGCTTTGGCGGTAGCGATGGCGCATTAGAGGTTGTAGGTGTCGGCGGTTATTACGAAGCTTACAATTACAAGTGGAGTAGTCCAATGTGGCCAGCCGACTCGGTTGCAACAACTGCCTTTATCGACGGATTGGCAGCTGGTAAATACATCTTCACCATATCGCAAAGCAATGGACGTGTAACTTATACCGATTCTCTTACAGTTACTCAGCCTGCTACCCGTTTGCATATACCAAGTGATAGCTATGTAAATAAAGGTTCGTACTGCTACAACGAAATTGGTGAAATAAACATCTTTGAGGATCCTGCTAATCTTGCAGAACAATTTGGCGGTAACACTCCATTTAATTACTATTTCACTAATAATGAAGGAGTCTCTTATCCAGTACTGCAATCGGGTAATAATCCAATAAAGTTAGAGAATTTGGCTTCAGGCGATTATAACCTACATGTTGTTGATGCACTTGGTTGCGTATTCGATACGGTAGTTGTTGTTAAGGATTTGTCGGATTTCAAAATTGAAGTTCTTAAGAATCAACCAGTACGCTGCTATGGCGAAAATAGTGGTGAACTTGAAATCAAGGCTACTATCAATGATGAACACGGATTCACCTATGTATGGCAGGAAGCAGGTAACAATGATACTATTGGAACAGCAACTTCATTGACTGGCTTATCGGCAGGCAGCTATCAAATTACAGTAACCGATTCAATTTGCGTGAAAGACACAATAATTGAACTTACTCAACCACTGAAGGTTACATTCTCAGTATCTAATACTATTGAAAACTCTTGCTACAATCTGACCGATGGCGAAGTTACAATAACTGACTTGCAAGGTGGTGCATATCACTACAACCGCTTCGAGTTCTTTGGAGCAAACAACTTCTATTACGAAGAAACTACACAAGTTGACACTCCAAATGCACAACTCCAAATTGCAGGCATATTGCCGACAGGCGATTACAAAGTTCGAGTATCTGATGTGATGTCATGCGTTAGCGACTCAACCGCCCTCACTGTTTACTCAGCTCGTCCTGAAATTGAAGTGATGCCAGTTATCCCAACATTGCCAACTTGTAAAGCTTTCACTATTGATGGTAACCTGTCAAAAGATGGCGCAATCAGCGTCACTGCAATGATGAGTGAATTTACCGATTTTGTTCAAGTATCCGGCACAACTACCGATGAATTGTACTACAGCATTGATGGCGGCGCAGCTCAACAAAGCGGCGTGTTCACTGGTTTGACTTCAGGTAATCACTACATAACAATCGGTATCGGTAACAACCTTGACTGCCCGGTAGAAGTTGACACAAAACTTGGCAGCCGTAATGGATTCTATATCGATTCGGTAGTATTTACAAAAACCGGCACAAACGATATCTACACTTGCCCCGACAACGATTTGAACGTATATGCCCACACAACATCGGCTTACAACTCAATGACTTGGTTCACACCAGCCGTTGAAGGTGCGGCAAGCGCGGCAGATGAAATCAAGATTACTTCTTCTATCAAGATTGATTCGGTTCTTAATACTACCGACAGCGTGATGGTGTATGATACGATAACTGTCTACGACACAACTTACGTATCGCACTATTCAACTGACGAAAAAGGAAATATCGTATTAGGTACTGATGCTACAGGCAAAGAGCCAAATGAAATTCTTCCGTTCAGCT
>CALBPW010000339.1 GCA_937899145.1 uncultured Bacteroidota bacterium | reverse complement strand
CAAAGTTGGCTGTTATGCTAATATTTAAACCACAAAATGCGCTTTTTTTTCAAAAAAAATCGTTTTTTTTAATTTTAAGTCGGTTATTATTAAATAGAACTTACGCCCGCCTTCTTTTTAGCTCTCTTTAGCTTGATTTGCGTAAAGTGTAAATAGAGGTTGAGAAAGAAGATTAAAGTGTAAAGTTTTGAAAAGTCAGTTTAAAATTGAGAGGTTAGAGTAAAGGTTAAAGAGTAAAGCCGGGTAAGGTTTGAAAGAGTTTAGAATGTCGGGGTTTCCCAACCGCGCAGCACTCAACCTTCTCAACAGCAAAGCCCCCGATAGCTGTCGGGATAAACTTTTTCAATTCACCAATTTTATAATCTTTCGGTTCGCCAAAATCACTCATTTTCGCTTTTGCATAAAAATCTATTCTGATTAAGTTTGCGCGCAATATAATATATGTGTGACTGGTGTCGGTTTTGATGCCTATCATCTTAAAAATCAATAATATGGAAACAGTAGTTAGCGGAATCCGCCCGACAGGGAATTTACATTTAGGAAATTATTATGGTGCTGTAACAAGTTTTGTTAAGATGCAAGAGGAGTATAACTGTCTCTATTTTATAGCCGATTGGCACTCGTTAACTACTCACCCCAAACCCGAGGATATTCAGAAAAGTGCGCGTACCATTTTGGCTGAATATCTTGCCTGTGGTATCGACCCTGAAAAATCCACCATTTATATACAGAGCGATGTTCCCGAAACCATCGAACTTTATCTGTACTTGAATATGAATACTTACATTGGTGAGCTCGGTCGCGTAACTACATTTAAAGAGAAGGCCCGCAAGCAGCCCGACAATGTCAATGCAGGTTTGTTTACTTATCCAACATTGATGGCTGCCGATATTTTGCAGCACAAAGCTGTGAAAGTGCCGGTTGGCAAAGACCAAGAGCAAAATATGGAGATGGCTCGCAAGTGTGCCCGTCGTTTTAATAATATATATGGTGTGGATTTTTTCCCCGAACCGCAAAATTTTCATTATAGTCAACAGGCAATAAAAATTCCGGGACTTGACGGTAGTGGCAAGATGGGCAAAAGTGAGGGAAACTGCATTTATCTGTTTGAAGATGCCAAAACAATCCAAAAAAAGGTGATGCGCGCAGTTACCGATGCCGGCCCGCAAACACCAAACAGCCCAAAACCTGAGGTTATTCAGAATTTGTTCACTCTGATGGAAATAGCCAGTGAACCGGATACTTACAAGTATTTTGATGATAAATGGAACGATTGTACACTTCGTTACGGCGATATGAAAAAGCAATTGGCTGAGGATATTGTCCGCACTTTGGCTCCAATTCGCGAACGTATTTTAGAATTCTCGAGCAATACTGGTTTGCTTAATCAAATTGCGCGTCGTGGCGCCGAAAAAGCCCGTGAGAGTGCGGCGAAAACCCTTAAAGAAGTTAGACAAATTATTGGTTTTAGGTGCTGACTTTCAGTGGCGAATCGGATAATTGGTAAATCGGATAATTGTAAGTGATTTATTATTCAGGCGATTCAACAATTCACCAATAATTCAATAGCAAATTTTCTTTCGGCAATTTTTCCCAATTGAATTCTTGCAACAATTCAGTGAGTGAAACGGGTTGTTGTTTGTCAATAAGATGTGCGCTGTAAGCCAAAAGTCCTAATAATTCTTCTGGTGTGAGTTGTGCTCTGATATTTCCCATATCGGCGGATTTGTCGCGTTTTGCAAGCCTTGTGCCCGATTCTGATAATATCAGTGGCAGGTGTGCAAATTCCGGGATTTTATAGCCAAGTTGTTTATAAAGAAATATTTGCTGGTGTGTCGAGGATAATAAGTCACATCCTCTGACAACTTCGGTTACGCCCATCAAGGCATCGTCGGCAACGACGGCCAATTGATAAGCAAAATTGCCATCAGCGCGTTGAACGATAAAATCGCCGCAATGTTGTTGCAAGTTGCATTTTTGCTGTCCGTAATGTCTGTCGGTAAAGCAACTTTCAACATCAGCAACCTTAATGCGAATAGATGGCTTTCGGGTGGATAATAGCGCAAAGCGTTCGCTATTTGACAGATAGCGGCATTTTCCGCTATAAACAACCGTAGCGTCAGAATCATGAGGCGCACTGGCTGCCATAATGTCGGCACGCGAGCAAAAGCAGGGGTATAGCAAATTTTTTGATGATAGTTTTTCGAGTTCGGTTTTATAAATTTCAGTGCGCATACTTTGGAAGTAAGGCTGATTTTTTCCGCCTTTGCTGCCACCTTCGTCCCAAGTGAGGCCAAGCCATAGCAAGTCGTCTTCAATTTGTGCGGCATACTCAGTGTGGCAACGTTGGCGGTCGAGATCCTCGACGCGTAAAAGCCATTCGCCACCTTGGCTGCGCGCAGAAAGCCACGATATTAGGGCGCTATAAACGTTGCCCAAGTGCATGCGTCCGCTTGGCGATGGTGCAAATCTACCTTTCATTAAACTGGTTAATCAGATTTTCGTCAATTTCGTCAAGTGAGTGTAATTGCGCATCGGCAATAAAGTACTCTTTGCGTGTTGCTAAGGCTGCGTCAGGTACTGCAATAACCTTCATTTGGGCTGCTTTTCCTGCAATGACACCAGCAATCGAATCTTCTAAAACCAAGCAACTTCCGGGGGCGGTTTGCAGGCGTTTGGCTGTTTCTAAGAAGATTTCGGGGTGGGGTTTCCCGTATTGTAGATTTTCTGCCGACATTATGACGTCAAGATATTTCCGAATATGCAATTTATCTATAACGACATTTATTAGCGACATCGCCGATGATGAAGCAAGAGCGATTCCCATGCCTTTATTTGCAAATAACTCCAATGCTTGAATCGCACCTTTCATCGGGACCCCTTTTTCAATAACCAATCTTTTGACCTCTTCCAATATTTCGTTGGCAACTTTCTGAATATCATCAATTTGGTTGGGGAATTTTGTGCTCCAATAGCGTACTACTTCATCAACACGCATTCCTCGAGTAGCGGTACAATTGTCTTGTATATCGATGCCATAATTTGAGAACACCAATATTTCAGATTCTCCCCAAAAGGGTTCTGAATCGACTAATAAGCCGTCCATGTCAAATATAACTGATTGTATCATATAAATTGAAAATTGAAATTTGAAAATTGGTTCCGGTGGTAGGTATTTAATTATTAAGACTTTGTCGTGTGTCAACTAATTTATAGACTCGGTCGCCACGGCGGACAATTTGGCTTGTTGCTATTGATAGAGCTTCGCCTTTGACGGCGTGTGGAGTTGGTTTTAAATCGACTCGCATCTCGTTGACAGTATGTTCGTAAACGCCTGTTGTTTCGCCAATTATGAGGAGATCGGAAGAGCGTCGTGTAGGG
>CALBPW010000338.1 GCA_937899145.1 uncultured Bacteroidota bacterium | reverse complement strand
TGCGAATAATGCTATATTTGTTGTCATAAGCGTGTGTTTTATTTTATTTTCTTCACCTCAAAGATAACTTTGAGTTAAAATATTACCTCGCTTTTTTTTTTATTTTGGACGGGAATGATGATAAATTGAAAAATTGCGAATCAACCGTCTGTTGGTCCGATTTCGATATTCTCTGCCTGTCGATTTTGTGAGTACCATAAACCAGAATTTCACCATCAGCCTCGAAACCGACTATATCAACTTGAACAACAGCCAGAAACTGTTTTTAGTAGCCTGCGTTTTTTTTTAAATGGAAGTCTATCAGTTATGCGCTGTTTTCAATCTGACGAAAGACAGTCTCCGCAACAAGCGCAACCGCATAGATAAAAAACGCATAATCGCATAGAAACGTAAGTGGATGAAGTGTATATAGGTTTGTAGTCAAAAAAAAATCGAAGTCGGGAAGGGGCTTCGATTTTTTTAGTGGTATGCCAATTTTGGACTTTCAACTTTCAACTCTACAGCACTCCCTTCGTGCTCGGCAACTCATATTTGTAAATATCCCGCTTCACGGCCATCTTGATTGACTTTGCCAGCGCCTTGAAAATGCCTTCAATCTTGTGGTGTTCGTTTTCGCCTTCAGCCTTGATATTCAGATTCATACGAGCCGCATCGCTCAGGCTTTTGAAAAAGTGCAGAAACATCTCGGTTGGCATATCGCCAATTTTTTCACGCTTAAATTCGGCATCAAAAACCAACCATGGGCGACCACCGAAATCCAATGCCACGCTGCACAGGCAGTCGTCCATTGGCAGACAGAAGCCGTAGCGCTCAATGCCGCGCTTGTCGCCCAGAGCCTTCAGAATGGCCTCGCCAAGTGCGATTGCGGTGTCCTCAATGGTGTGGTGCTCGTCAACGTTCAGGTCGCCCTTCACGCGGATTTCGAGGTCGCTGCCCGAGTGCCGGCCAATCTGTTCAAGCATGTGGTCGAAGAAGCCTAAACCTGTGGAAATGTTGCACTTACCCGTGCCGTCAAGGTTTATTTTGATATAAATGTCGGTCTCCTTGGTGGTGCGCTTCACTTCTGCCACACGTTCGCCAGCAAACAGAATCTCGCACACTTCATCCCAATTTTGACAAGCGCGGCAGTTTGGTGTTGTAAGTTCTTCATTTCCAAGATACAGACCTTTACAGCCAAGGTTTTGTGCCATCTGCATATCGGTTAGGCGATCGCCAATCACGTACGAGTTTTCAAGGTCGTAATCGCCTGATGTATATTTAGTTAGCATTGCTATTCCGGGTTTGCGTGTTGGCTTGT
>CALBPW010000337.1 GCA_937899145.1 uncultured Bacteroidota bacterium | reverse complement strand
CTCTTTCCCTACACGACGCTCTTCCGATCTCTATAATTACTGTTTTTACGTAGTTGCGATTGCTGTATATTGGTGAGTCTCCTGTGTACTGTGTGCTGGCAACACCTTTCCCGTCAACGCCATTACCAGTGGCATCGTACTCGGTGTAACTGCCATAGTACGTCCAACTTCCATGCCGGTTGTAGGTTTCGCCTGTGCCATAGATGCGCAGTATGCCCGTTTCAGTGTCAAGCTCGTAGTAGGCGTTGGCACCTGCATTGCCGGTGTAGTGGGCGGCATGGGCAATGTTTGCAATCAATAATGATGTAGCAATGGCTAATGTTTTTGCAATCTGTTTCATATCCGTACGTTTTTAATTTGCCCCAAAAGTGTTTTACACATTTTGACAGGCAAAAATACGCACGTATATAAAATATGGTTCTTTATGATTGACAAACATCAAGTTATAATTGATTAAAATGATAAATGCGACTTATCATCTTTTAAATCAGTTTCAGTAGCGGCAAAACCTTTACTCTGTAGTCAGTAATCCCTAAATAAAAAAAATGCTGCGACAGCACCCCATTGCAGCATTTTAATTCAAAATTTCCTGACTCCTAATTCTTCACCGCCTTCCACACCGCAGCACTCAATGCACCTCCAGCAAGTGGCGCGACAATAAATATCCATAGTTGCGACATCGCTTTGCCGCCTTCAAATAGGGCAGGAGCAAAACTCCGTGCCGGGTTTACGCTGGTACCTGTTATTGGTATCAAAACAATGTGTATCAGTATCAGCGATAAACCAATGGCAAGTCCGGCAAACGCACCAGCACCTTTTTCGCTATCGGTAGCACCCAATACTACAAGCACAAATATAAATGTGCCAACTAATTCAGCCAAAAATCCAGCCCATACCGAAACTCCTTCGCCACAAGCATTTGCTCCTGTTGTAGTTGCATAATCAATATTGATGCCATTAACCAACGCAAACAAAATAGCCGAGCCTATGAACGCACCGATTACTTGAAACAGTATGTACATTCCTGCGTCTTTGCCACTCATTCGCCCACTCAAAAACACACCAAGCGTTATGGCAGGGTTAATATGGCAACCCGACACTCCGCCAATAGCGTATGCCATCGCCACCACCGACAATCCAAATGCCGATGCCACGGTTAACACTTGCGCTGTTGTGCCGCAACCGCCATTAAAAATAGCACTTCCGCAACCCAACAGCACCAAAACCATTGTCCCAATCATCTCTGCAAAATACTTCTTCATTTCAGTAAATTTTAAGTTCAACATATTTGCTTAGCCGCAGCCTCGCACTATCAAAATTAAAAATATTCTTTACAAAACACCACATCTCACACCTTTAATTTTTCAGCACCATATCTAATTTGTAAATTATAAGTCGGCAATCGGCGCTCAGCAATCACCTAAACCCCAACCCCTAATGCCTTTTTGTTATTATCGTTTTTTTTCGTACTTTCGCCATCATCAACAAAACTCCAATCGTGGCTTTTACTCTCTATAAAATGGCAAAAGTACAACTCATACAAGGTGCTACCATCAAGCAAGCGCGCAAACATCTGAAGCGTAGCAATGCAGCTTTTCGCCTAACCATACGTAACGGGTGCATCTATACATTCAAAAAATTCATCTGTCAGCAGCCAAACACACAATCGCAAATCGACGCCCGCTATCGTTTAAAAGAAGCATCGCGCTTGGCTGCTGCCGATATGCAAAACCCGGCCAGCGCTCTTTATTGGCAACAACAAAAAAATATCTTAGGTTATAAAACAGCAATTGGCTGCGCTAAAGCTCATTATATCGCATTACTAAAATTTGAGACCGATGCGCACCCCCATTTTAATCCACAAACCGCATTCACACCCACTCATTTATTCAACGTTGAAATGCCGTTTAAACACCATTTTAATACCAAAACAACTGAACATACCCAAAAACGCACAAAATCATCTTTATCAACACATTTATATATGTATAAAAAAACATTAATCCGACTAACAGCCGCATTGCTGCTCACATTCGCCTATCAGCATACATCAGCTCAACCCGATACCGCAAAATTTTACATCTATTTCGATAAAATGCCTGATGCCGGTATCTATTTGCCTGCGCCGCCCGACACTGCTTCGCTCTCTTATGTCGATGATGTTATCCGGTGGCAATGGGGCAAAACCCTTCGCAACACACCTCGTGGCGCACTTGCCAATTACGATGCTAAATGGGGGCACGAGGTTGTTGCCGAAATCTTTTCGGGCATTTTCGGCTTTAATATCAATCCCGAACAAACTCCTGCTATATGGAAATTGATTGTAAAATCTTCATACACAGGCCATTTTAGCACCACCAAAGCCAAACGTAAATATATGCGCACGCGCCCATTTGCACAGTTTGGCGAGCATACGTGGTCAGAGTACGACGACGACAAATCATTGCGCCATAATGGTTCCTACCCATCAGGGCACACATCGCTTTTCTGGTCGGCCGCACTAACGTTGGCCGAGATGGCGCCAGAATTGCAAGACACCATCTTGCGCCGCGCATATCAATATTCTGAAAGTCGCGTTATTGTCGGAGCCCATTATCAAAGCGATGTTGAGGCAGGACGATTGGCAGCTTCGGCTGGCTATGCTGTTATGCACACAAATCCTAATTTTCAAGCCGATATCAAAGCCGCGCGTAACGAATTTTGCAGCTTAAAAGGCATCAAAACCGAAGTAAACGCAAATATGCCGCAAGGTCAAAAAATCCTCGATGCGCCTGTCGACACCATTAGCCATCGCTTTTATGGCGATGTCGCTACTTATTGGCAATCTAAAGCCGAACGCAATACCGGGCGCGGGCACCAAGCCATCGCCGACACCGATTATTCCGACACTGCTTTCATGCGCATTTTCTCTCCATTGATGGGTGTCTCGCTTAGTAACTCTGAAACACCAGCTGTCGCCCAACTTATTTCGGTGTCAAAATCCGCATTTGTCGATAATGCGAATAGCCTGAAAAACATCTATTTCCGCAAACGCCCATACGTCCAACTTGCCGAACCGTCGCTTATCCCTGAATCTGAAGATGCTTACCGTAGCTCATCAAGCTATTCATCGGCAAGCGCACAAATGGGTTGGGGAATAGCCTTACTACTTGCCGAAATAGCACCCCAGCGCCAAAACGAAATCTTAACACGCGGCTTTGAATATGGGCGAAGTCGTATCATCGCAGGCTACAATTATGCTACCGATGTGCAAGCCGGGCGGCTCATGGCAACTGCTGTTGTTGCTCGC
>CALBPW010000336.1 GCA_937899145.1 uncultured Bacteroidota bacterium | reverse complement strand
GCGAGATCTGGCTGGAAGGCGAGGATCTGCTGCAAAAGCCCGAAAAGGAAATGCTTTCCATTCGCGGCGGCAAGGTCGCGATGATCTTCCAGGATCCGATGACTGCGCTGAGTCCGGTTTATACGATCGGAAACCAGATAGAAGAGGTTATCCTGGAACATAATAAGATCAGCCATAAAGAAGCAAAGAAGAGAACAATAGAGCTGCTTAATCTGGTTGGTATTCCAAGTGAACGGTATGGAGAATATCCGCATCAGTTTTCAGGCGGCATGAAGCAGAGGGTGATAATCGCAATGGCGCTGTCATGCAATCCTGATCTGATAATAGCTGATGAGCCTACATCCGCGCTTGACGTTACTATCCAGGCTCAGGTGCTTGAGATGATAGCAAGGCTTCAGAAAGAGAAGAATACAGCGATGATACTGATCACTCATGACCTTGCTGTTGTTGCAGAAAACTGCCAGAATGTAGCGATCATATATGCAGGTGAGATCGTTGAATATGGTTCGATACCGCAGGTTTATGATCATCCATGCCATCCTTATACTATCGGCCTGTTTGAGTCTATTCCTGATATCTCAACCAGAGTTGAAAGGCTTAAACCTATAAAAGGCGCTCCTCCGGATCCTACAAACCTGCCTGCGGGATGCAAATTCTATGACAGGTGTCCTTACAGGATGGAAGAATGCCTAAAGGAGATACCGGTAACGACCCTGGATGACGGACATCAGTACAGATGTATAAGAAATGTGGAGGTGTGAGATGGCTGCGTTTTTAGAGACGAAAAATCTTAAGAAATATTTTACCGTCCCCGGCGGTATGCTTCATGCAGTGGATAATGTCACACTCAGCATCAACAAAGGAGAAACCCTGGGTGTCGTAGGCGAGTCAGGATGCGGAAAGTCAACATTTGCAAGAACGCTTATACATCTCCTTGAAAGCACAGGAGGCAATATAATATTCGACGGGAAAGACATAACACATCTGAATTCGTCAGGACTTAAGGCTCTTAGACATGATATGCAGATCATTTTCCAGGACCCCAATTCCTCACTTAACCCAAGGAAGAATGTTGAAGATACGATCCGCGAGCCTATCAGGCTGTCCAATAAGAGGATGAGCAAGAAGGAATTAAACGAGAGGATAGAGTATCTGATGAATATGGTTGGTATTGATAACCGTATGCGTCTTGCATATCCTCACGAGCTTGACGGAGGAAGACTTCCAAAAGGAACCAACTATGTGCTTGTAATCTATGATGGTGATAAAAACCTTGCTGGAGGAAGAGCAGAAGATACATTTATTGTCAGCAAATACAACCCGACAATAAACATAAACACAACAGCAACAAACAATGCAGGTGGAATTAACGGTGGAATCACAAATGGTAACGAATTGTATTTCAGGATTGCAGTAAAGCCAACTTCAAGTATTACTAAAAGCCAGCAAACCTTCAATTTCGAAACAGGGAAGGTGGAAACTCTACAAGTAAAAGGCCGCCACGATGCTTGCATCGCCTTGCGTGTGCCACCCATTTTAGAAGCAATGACTGCTATTGTTTTAGCCGATTTGAAGTTGGTGGCAAAGGCTTTGTAAACAATCATTTCGATGCCGTGTTTGCGTTTTTTTGCGGCATAATGTTGCACTTTGCTCCAAAAATCACCACATTTGCAGAAATCTATCGATATGGCAAAAGTTCACACACTGACGTATGATGATTTTTTGGATGTTCGCGGACAGGTTGATTTCGAGCGCGAGATGGACCGCAAATTCGTTCGCGACCGCTACGAAAAAGCAGTTTTGAAAGAAGCGCTTGATGATGCGCAAGTTGAATTGACGAAAAAACAGCAGCAACTTGAAGCACAGCAAAATCAACTGGCAGGCTCAATAAAACTATCGGCTTCGGTGGGCGTTTCAGTTGGGCAAATAGCCGAGAAACTGAATATTTCTGTTGCTGATGTTAAACGATAGATGGATAATTGATTATATGCAAATAATCAATATTGAACTTTTAAATGTATTTGCCTATGATATAAACTTAATTTGACTAAAGAAACAATATCAACATATTAAAGCATAGGGCTTTTTCTTTCTAATTGAGAAGTTTGGCGATTTCAGATTAGATATGTAAGAGAAGTAAGCACAAGTTGCTACGCTTTTGCGTGCACTTGACTTATTTCGTACATATCGGGTTACGCCAAACACCTTCAATTAGCGGGAGACAGTTGAGTTTCACGCTTTTTTTATGTCGATTTATGAAGAGAATATACGCCACGGAATGCGACGATACTCCTTCAATAATTGATAATCAACTTAGTATTAATTTTTATAAAAATAGTAATATGAAATTTGTAAGTAAAAAAATATGGAGAAAACTCCTTATAGCGGTAATTGCTATAGAATCGGTATCGTTTATCATTCTTTTCTTGTATGAATTATTATTCCGCATTGAAGACACCGCAAGTATAATAGGACTTAGTATGGCTTTTATAAGCATTTTATTAACAGCAATTTCTTTATGTGAAAAAAGTCCATCAGAAAAAATAGCCGATTTAGATACTAAAATCAATGGCATAAATGAAAAATTGAATGAATTGATTTCTAATAATTCAACAAAAAAATAATACAATGAAAAAGTTACTATTATTTCCAGCCTTGTTCATAGCAACAAACACAACATTTGCGACACAGCAAGACGACATTGCCGCTGTTATGGCAAAAACCAAGTACAAAAACATTATGACCTTTTTGGGTGCGGTATCAACCCACCCTGACTTTTGCATGAATGGAATAGTATATGATGCTGATAGTATGTTAGTTGTAAATTTTGTTTATAATGGAGTAGATGTGAAAATGCAAAACTCTACAAAAGACACTATTTATTTTTGTAGAAATGAGATTAATTGTTGCATTTTTGGAAAATACACCACCATCGAAAATGTGAATAATATTACTTATTATTCATATAATTATAGTGATAGCTCTATGCAGAGCTTCATATTATTTAATGATACATTAAGGTATTATGGAATAGAAAATCAAAAATATTTTAAATTTCCCAAAAACACGACTTTAGATGTATCTTTCATACATTTAGCTTATTGTAATGATAATATGCTTCATATTTCAATTCGAAATTTTGTATTTGTCACAACTGAAACAGCACAAAAGATAAATGTAAAATATGAGCTGATTGACAATGACATAAACGGCCGCGCCGCTCTTACAAACCTTACGCCTAATGATTCGGTATTCTATCTTGTCATGGATAAAAACTATAATTGTGGTGATAAACAAAAATTCATGAAGTATTTGTATTTCGATACCATTCCGTACGCCGTTTCAATAACAAACTACTATAAGGGATGTTGGTCAAATAAATATATCTATTACTATGATGCCACCGAAATGCCCCGCATTCACGATACAATAAAAGTTGAAGTTGTGAAAGATACTGTCATTCACGACACAATCTATATTACAAAAAACGACACCATTTTACCGCAAACTGCGGTTTCTGACGCAAAAGCAATTGAATTAAACATTTATCCCAACCCAACAACTTCGTTTGTAAGTGTTGAAGCCGATAACGAGTTCTCTTACATGCTTACCAATGTCAATGGGCGTCTGCTTAAAAAAGAAGAAAATGAGTCTTCGTATATGCTCGATTTGGCCGAATATCCCGAAGGCGTCTATCTGCTGATAACTTCCGATGGAGTTACGCATAAAATCATAAAGGAATGATTTGATTTATAGTTGATTGTAATTTTATAATTCGCAAGGCTTCAGTCGGGTTACGGCTAAGGCCTTGCGTTTTTCTGTTCACAGATTCAGATTTGCCTCACACATAGTCTTGACATGGCAAACCGCAACTATACACTTACGGCAACATTTGTTTTTTGCGTGTTAAAATGGCTTGTATCAGATAGATAAAAGCAATTACAACACCAGCTGCGTATGGCGATGAGTGTGTAACTGTTGCTATTGGCGAAACTATCAAGGGTGATAAAAATTGTCCCAAATAGAGTGCTGTCGAAAGCAGAGGCATAACTGTTGTAGCCGCCTCTTTGCCTGCTTTAACGCTGCCGATGGTGTTTAAGTACGGAACGCCAACGCCGTTAGCTATGCCAATTAATGCCGACCCAATTAAAAGTGTTGGTAATTGCGCCCCAGCTGCAAGGCAGATGTAACCCAACATAAAGCCAATCGGCGCCACAAATTTCATCTGGATAGCAAAACGTCTCATCATAAAACCGAAAAACAGCCCAACAACAAACGCAACAACATCTAACCCCATCATTACCAATGTGATACTAAAAACCGATAGAGTGGAAGATGCTGTAAGTGCAAAATTGGTAGGATAGATAAAAAACAAAATCATAACCAAAAACATGCCCACAACCGATGGATGAAACCGCTTTAGAAGAGACAGCGAAACACCACCGCGGCTAACAAGCTGCTCATTGGGCAAGAAGAGAATTACAAAC
>CALBPW010000335.1 GCA_937899145.1 uncultured Bacteroidota bacterium | reverse complement strand
CCAGATACCTGTAAATCTTGTGCAGGTCGTAATCCTCGTTGAAATAGGACTTCAGATATTCCACTGTTGCCCGCTTGCTCGACGGGAACGACAGCCGAGCCATCACGAGACTGCGGAAAATGCCGTCGCTGACAGTGTGAAAACCCACCGCGTCGAACACTCTGTTTAGTATCCGCTTCGGCGCATCGTGAAAAACATTCTCTATGCGGGAGAGAAACTCCTCGGTGGCTTTCAACTCTGCCTTTCTCGTCCGTTCCATAGCCCCATCAAAGTCCAGCTCGGGGTAAAGGGCGGCTCTCTGTGCGGCGATGTACGTTTCGCCCTCACGTACAAATTCCGCGATGTCAGCGGGGACAGAACTCGTCCCTATCGTCTTCAGATACTTGGTAGCTCCTTTCACCTTTTCGGCCACGACAACCGTCGTAGACCCCGACCGATTAGGCTTTTTCTTGACAAACATGGCGCAAAATAACGCCTTTTTTACCTTGCGACCCCCAAATCACGGATTGTAAATTTGCAACAATCAGATTATCAATATGTTATAAATTTAGCTTTTTAAGAGTGTCAAAGTCAGGAGGCTAATATAGTAGTTGTTTCCATTATAAAAAGAAATACAATAAGTTTTGATTCTGAATTTGATTCTGAATTTGAATGTTGATTTATTGCTTTTATGAACATTAATATTTGGTATTTGCTTTTGCTGAATGGTTCACTAAAATTTTAAAAACATAAAAATAGTTAGAATGCCATAAAAAAGAAGAGGCTGTTACCGGCAGCCTCTTCATGTCCACTATCTGTCAGATAACAGCAGCAGACTAACAACTCTAATCGGAAAAACTTTATTATTTGATAATTTTTGTTTTTCAGTTTTTGAAAAACTTGTTGAGCAAAAAGCCCAACAAGTTTAGTGCTTTATTAATAACCGGGGTTTTGGTATGCCGCTTTTTCTTCAGCACTCATTTCCAAACCGTCAATTTGAGATTGTGGGATTGGTGATAAGTAGTATTCCGGTTTAATTTCACGTTGGAATTCTTCAAGAGTCCAATCACCAACATTTGAACCACATATTTTGTAACTGCCAGCCAATTCTTCCCACATTTGAGTACGGATAAGATCGAGGCGACGATAGCCTTCGCCAAAGAACTCACGCGAGCGCTCCTGCATTATATACTTCATATCGATTGTAGCTGGAGTTGCAGCAACAAGGTCGGCACTATAGTCTGCTTCAATGGCTTTATCTTCGGCAACGCTATAGTTCCATTTGCCAGCACGTGCGCGTAGTACATTCACAAGGTCGCGAGCTTCTGTGTTCTTACCCAATTTTACGGCTGCTTCAGCAGCTACAAGGTATAGTTCTGAGAATTTTGCGACATAGTATGGGCGAACGTTATTAGCGTTAGGAGCACCCAAAGTGGAGATTGGACGAGTATGTGAAACGTCGTCGGACTCTTGGCTGAAACCACTCATTTTGAATGGACCAGGGTAAATTTTGCGACTTATGTGCTCAGGGTCAACTATATAATCGGCACGACCTGGAGCAACGCCTAAACCAAGTTTACCATTACTTTTGTCGTAAACTGTTCCTTCAATTGCTTTTGGTACAAATGTTAAGATAATTCCATCTTGTTCAACGTCCATATCGTTGGCGTTCTTGTGCGTTTTTGCATTATCTGAGCCACCAATATGCCAATTGGCGTGAATGGTTGTCTGGAATGTTGCATCGCGACGCGAGTCTTTTTCATCGGCAAAAGTTTCACTCCAAACATTGTATGTTGGAGCCATACGTATCCATGGACGTCCGTAGCCTTGTCGATCGATACGTTGAGTTCCAGTTCCATCTGCCATTGTTAATTCAGTATAGTTCCAGTTTTCAAACCACCAACTATTGTTTGAACCATCACCTCCAGGGTCATTGCCATAATTATTTGCGTTGCTTTCTGATGTAGAACCATTAGCGTACCAACTTGTTGCTGTATGGTCAGCCCATAGCAACATCTCTGAGTTGCGTTCGTTTGTAGCGATACACATATTGTAGAATGTTTCTTGTAAGCCAAATGGACCAGGATTTTCGATAGCTTCTTTTGCAATATCGTATGCCATTTGGAAGTAATCATTGGCTGATTTGCCATCGGGATCAACACGGTCACAAAGAGGGTATGTCGGAATGTTTTTTGGGTTTTCCAACCACCATGCATAGGTTAGATAGGCTTTTGCAAGAAATAATCTCGCAGCTGTTTTAGTTGCCGCACCAGAAACACGTGGGGTTTCTGGTAAATCGTTTACAGCAGTGATCAAATCAGGAAAGATACAACGTGTGTAAACTTCGGGTACAGTATTACGTACAGAAGAACGAGATGGTTCTGCATTTGGTTTTAATTCGCCTGATCCTAAATCCAATGGTACTCCACCAAAGTGTTGTACAAGTATGAAATAGTCGTATGCACGGAAGAAGTTAGCTTCAGCAGAAACAGAGGCATTATCTTCGGTGCGATATTGTAATAGTGAATTTGCAGTGTTGATATTTACAAGCATAGGTGACCAAATAGCATCAGTACGTGCTGTTGATGATGTAATATTACCAATGCCAGAGGAGAAATCGTTGTCTTTATTATTATTATCACCGCTTTGTGCATATGTAAATTCATCGGTGCCATTTTCGCAGGCTGCTAAATAGTAGCCTCCGTAAATTTGGCGTAGGTGAGTATACATTTGGGTTACGCCACCTACCATTCCTTCACTTGTTGTAAAATAGTCAACAGTGAATGTAGCGCGTGGTGTCTCATCTAAAACGTCTGAACAACTGCAAATTGTAAGCGAAGCAATTGCGACAGCGCTAAATAATGTTATTTTATGATTCTGTTTCATAGTAATACTCGATTAGAAAGTTATGTTTAATCCAACTAAGTAAGTGCGTGTTGATGGTGTGTTAGTACCAACAGTAAGTACTGAACTTGCACGATAGTTGGTTGGTTTTACTGCTACGTTTTCATTACCAACTGAGTTTGTTTCAGGATCAAGACCAGTTTCTTTGTGGAATTTTGAAGCTATAACCCATGGGTTTTGAACAGTTGCATAAACGCGAATCTTCTTGATTCCAATTTCGTCTAACCAGCCAATGCCATTATTTTTAAAGTTGTATCCTAAAGTAATAGTCCGAATTTTGCAGTATGAAGCTTTGAAGTAGCCAAGAGTAGAAGCGTATTTCATGTTATCACCTGATATAGGTCCAAGTGGATCAGGATAATCAGCTCCAGCATTATGAATTATGCGGTTACCTTTTTCATCTCTAATAGGTTCGTCATCTTCGTCTCTTTCCATCCAGAAATAATCAACATCAACATTGTTACGACGACCGCTTAAAAGGTTTAAGTAGCCATTTGAAGAGTGTAACGTGCTGATAAGTTTACCTCCAGCTTGGAAAGCACCGATAATAGTTAAATCAACACCTTTATACTCTAAGCGGGTATTGAAACCTCCATTTAGTTTTGGGTCGATGTGTATTATTTGACGATCTTCAGGACCAATTTTACGTGTAGGCATTCCATTTTCGTCAAATTCTCCAGTGTATTTTACACGAATCATACCTGGCTCACTACCATTTCCCTCTAAAATTTGACCATAAGTTGATCCTGTATATTCGGCATTTGGAACATAGTCAAAGTCTTCTGGTTGCCACAAACCAATTTTCTCATAATCGAAAATTGAGTTGATGGGGTGTCCAACAAACCAGCAGTTGCTTTCATCGCGTTCAGCACCTGACGCTAATTCAACTAATTCGTTTTTATTGCTGTACATATTCAAGCCAACTTCCCAAGTAAAATCGTTGTAATTGTCAAGAATGGTTGCATTGATATTAAACTCCCAACCTTTGTTTTGTGTTTTTCCAATGTTGGCCATATAACTACCGACACCAGCACTTGCAGGTAAACTAACACTTAATAGTACGTCTTTTGTTTTTTGTACATAGTACTCAAAACTACCTGTTATGCGGTCAAGAAAACCAAAGTCAACACCATAGTTAAGGGTTTCAGAATACTCCCAACCAAGTTTATCGTTTGCTAACTCTGATATATAGTATCCGGTACTTTTATTATCGCCATAATTGTACGGACGACTTGCTAATACGCCAAGTGTTTTGAATGGTTCAACAGCTTGGTTGGATGTCTGCCCATAGCCAAAGCGTAGTTTAAAAGAATTTAACCAAGAAAAATCGTCCATAAATGATTCTTTACCAATATTCCAACCAACAGATACAGCAGGGTAAGTGTGTGAATTGTGGTCTTTTGCTAAACGAGACGATTTATCGTTACGTACGGCAACTGTCAACATATAACGGTCGTTGTATGAGTACATTAAACGAGCCATAGCCGATTTTAATCCAGATTCGCTATATTTTTGGTTCGAAGGATTTACAGTTGTTGAACCTTCATCGTTAAGTCTACCAAGATTGTAATATAAGAATTTTTTAGAGGCTATTCCTGATGCTGATATTTGAGTGGTGTGGTCTTGTGTGCGTTCAAACGATAATAAACCAACAGCATTAATTGTGTGGTTTCCAAATGATTTATCGTATGTAAGCAAGTTCTCAACAGCCCAATTTATATTAAGTTGTTTTGAAAGGGATGCTGAAGACGCTGTATTTGGATTGCTACTAAATACACCAACACCTTGAAACTTTCCATGTTGAGTGTATTTTAAGTTCAAACCGGCATTCATACGATATTTCAACCCTTCGATATATGGGAATGAAAATTCGGTATATAAACTGTTGAATGTACCGTAGGTTGTTTTTTTATCTTCATAGTCTCCATCTTCATCTATTTTCTCTAATGTTTTGCGTGTGTACATCCATGCATCTTTATCAACAGTATTGTTGTCAATAGTGCGACGAAGCTTACCTGTCGAGTCGGTAGGACTAATCAAAGGAGATGCAGATAATACACTATATATACCAATGCCATCACCATTAGTAATGGTGTAGTTGTTGTTACTTGTAAAGCCTACTTTGATGTATTTTCCAACTTTTTGATCAACAGCTGAGCGTAGCGAAAAACGAGAGTAGTTTTGTAGAGGAATTACGGCCTCTTCGCGATAGTAGCCAAATCCAAAACTATATGCAGCAGATTTAGTACCACCAGTTACAGAAAGGTCGTGGCTTGTAACCATACCTTTGTCATACATCTCATCTTGCCAATCGGTATCGGTACCGTTTGCAATACCATCTTCTTCCATAGTAGAATATGAATATTGACCTCTATAGTCGCGCAATTGTTTTAATTTTGCAGCATTCATCATTGGATATTTAGCAAACACGTCTTTAATGCCATAGTAACCACTATATACTATGGTAGCGTCTTGTTCAATATTACCTTTTGTAGAGGTTACTAAGATAACACCGTTAGCACCACGAGAGCCGTAGATTGCGGTGGCAGATGCGTCTTTCAAAATGTCGATACTCTTGATTGAGTTGGGGTCAATGTCGCCAAGTGAGCCTGCAAATGGTACACCATCTAATACGATTAGCGGGTCGTTACTTGCGTTAAGTGAACGAGTACCACGTACGCGGATTTGCATTTCAGCACCTGGCTTAGATGATGATTGTTGCATGTTTACACCAGCAATACGGCCTTGTAGCGATTGGGTGATGTTTGAACCCGGCATCTCGCGTACAACGTCGCCTTTAACTGATGCGACAGAACCTGTTACGGCCTCTTTGCGTTGAGTACCATAACCTACTACTACAACTTCGCTCAAACCAATAAGGTCTGGCATCATGTTGACATCGTGTTTGTTACCACTAACGGTAACTTCTTCGGTTGTGTAGCCAATGTAGGTGAACACTAAAACATCTCCATCAGCGGCTTTTATGCTATAAGCTCCGTCGCCTCCGGTAATGGTTCCGGTTGTAGTACCTTTGATGACTACGTTAACTCCCGGTATTGGGAGTTGATCCTCATCTGTAACGACACCCTTCACTTCGTGTTGTTGTGCCATAGTACAAATTGAGAACAGCAATGCAGGAAGCAGTGTTGCTACCTTTCTCCATAATTGTTGTTTCATCATAAAATGGTTTTTTAGTTATTAAATAGTGCCGTTTCGCTATTTGCGCTTTAGTGGTTATCAGCGAATAGTTATCGGCTGTTTTTTTTGTTGTCATTAAAATTATTGCTGGAGGGCACGCTGTGGTTTCAAACTTGGGTATTTGATTTTTAGTTTGGTGTATCGTTAAAAAAGTCCACTAAAACGCATAAATAATCCACCAATTGTTTTGCTCAGTTTTTTTATGTCGACAGTTTATAAAATTGATGTGTTTTGCGTGTGTGTGTGAAAATAAAATATTGATAATCAATAGTATGCTTTAACTCTATTTGATGCTTATTGAATAAGTGTAAAATCTGTATAAGGTGGAAAAATCTGGAATTTGATTGCTAAAAATAGATGCCGTATGCTGATTTATTAAATTATTAAAACTTGGTTTTTTTTATAAGTTTTTCCACGATTTTATTGAAAAATAGATAATTCTTTCAATAGTGGTATTTGCTTAAATATGATGCTCTAATTTATTTATATACAGATAAATATCTATTGATAATATTAAGCGATATTGTTTTTGGGTTAGAATTTCAGTTTTGAACCTGCGCAATCGATTGCTGAAATATTTTATGCAATCGGTTTCATTTTTATGTTTCACTTGAGTGAATATAGTTGGTAAGGGGATTAAGAAAATGGGTTTTTGTTGATAATTGAAATATTGTGTGTTATAATAAATTGTTAATCAACTTATAGGTAATTGAGCCGGGTGCTGGGGTTAAAGGGGAATTGTTGCGGTTAAACCATTGCGCATCAGCTATTTCATCTTTTTGGATATGAATTTCTCCACTTGCATATTCGGCGGTGTAACCAAGCATTAATTGGTCAGGGAATGGCCAGCTCTGGCTGCCTCGGTATTGTATGTTTTTAACTTGCAAGCCGGTTTCTTCTAACACTTCGCGTGCAACGGCTTGTTCTGGGGTTTCGCCACTTTCTATAAAGCCTGCAATGCATGCGTAAGTATTTTGATTACGTTGTACGTGGCGTGCAAGTAGTATTTTGTCACCTTTGTTAACCAAAACAATAACGCATGGCTCAATTCGAGGAAAATGAATCTTGCCACATTTTGGACATTCGCGAGCGGTAAATTGTTTGTTTTCAATAAGTTTTGTACCACAAGTGCAACAGAATCGTGTGCTAACTCTCCAATTTGCCACAGCCTTTGCCCGCGATATGCGAAAGATAGTCTGCTCGTCGCATTCGGTGTAGAATTGGCGTATTGTTTTGGTTATGAAGTGATTTGGAAGATGCATGACTGTATTAAAACTTAATGCGCAAATACCAAATTCTTGTTCTTCAAACAAATCGGCATTATCGTCCAATACTTTTAATTCGTTCAAGTCGGCAAATGTGATAGCACCGCCATCGGCTTTTAGTGCGATGTCTCGACCTGTGAGTGCAAAACATTGGCAATTAGTGGTTTGAGGGAATTCTATTATTGGCATAATCTATTGTTTTTTATTATTGATAAGAATATGGTATAAGAAATAAAGCACCAAAGTCTTAACCTTGGTGCTTTATTTATGCTTTATGCAGAGTATTTATTTAACTACGGCAGTGTCGGTTGCGGTTGTGTCAATAATTAAAGTTGAATCGGCAACGGTCGGAGTTGCAACTTGCTCAATTTTTGCAGGTTGTGCGTCGGCTTTGGTTTGGAACGGGAAAATTTTTGTTAGCCAGAAGTAGCCTAAAATAAATGCTACAAAGCCAATTATCAAGCCAACTTTTGCCATATCTTTTGTTTCAACCAAGCCTGTTGATGCTGCAATGGCATTGGGCGGAGTTGATATTGGGAACAGCATTGCTATTGATGCGCAGACGGCGATGAACGAAATCATTGCTTGTGTTCCGCCAAGTGCCATAAATGTGTCGTGGCTTGGAGCGTCGGGCATTCCCATTGCTTCGGCAATCACAATTAAAATTGGAATTAGCAATGCGGCAGTGGCTGAGTTGCTGATGAAGTTTGACAAGAAATAGCAAACTAAACCAGCGATGATGAACACTGCAACAACACCCATTGTACCGAATGGAATGGCTTCAATCATCACTTTTGCCAGACCAGTGCCTTGAAGGTCGGTGCCAAGGGCAAAGCCGCCGGCAACAAGCCAAAGTACTGACCAGTTGATTTCTTTGATGTCTTCTTTGGTGAAGATTCCGCAGCATGTAAGCACAGCCAATGGTATGAGTGCCACAACGTTGGAATTGATGCCTGTGAGTTTTTCGGTTGCCCACAAAAGTATTGTACCAATAAAAGTTACCCAAACAACAATTGTCTTCCAATCGGTTTTGCGGTCGCTTTTTTTGATGTCGAGTACTACTTCTTTCGATTTGAATGGGAAAATGATTTGAAGCAAAATCCAAGCAAAAAGTATCATTATGATAACGAATGGAATCATACGTATTGCCCATTCTGAAAATGAAACGTCAAGACCGGCTTCGGCAAGGAATTTGACTGCGGTGGCGTTAGGTGGTGTGCCTATAGGAGTGCCAATTCCGCCAAGGTTGGCTGCAACAGGAATGGCAAGCGAAAGTCCGATTTTTCCTTTGTCGTCGCTTGGCAAAACGGCAAGCACAGGGGCAAGGAAAGCAAGCATCATTGCAGCAGTGGCGGTGTTGCTCATAAACATTGAGAAGATGGCGATAACTACCAAAAAACCAAGTAAAACCCATTTCGGATTTGTACCAAAAGGTTTCAGCATTACGCGTGCTAAGGTAACATCAAGGCCGTATTTTGATGCCATAATTGCCAATACAAATCCACCTAAAAAGAGCATTACAACAGGGTCGGCAAAAGCTGACATTATCTTTGTGTAAACTACTAATTCGCCTGCTTCGGGGGTGCAAAGGAATCCGATGCCTTTGTTTGATACTGTTAGAAGCGAAAGTACAATTACTAAAACTGATGTTGTCCAGTTTGGAATTGGTTCTAAAATCCATAGGAAAGCTGCAAGAATAAACATTGCGATAACACGCTGCTGAACTACTGTTAGAGCTTCAATTCCATAGAATGATGTCGGTACGCACCATGCGATAAAGAACAAGATGAATGGAATCAGTAACTTAATAAGTTTTTTTGTGTCCATTTTTTAATGCTATTTTAATTTTTTAGTTTTGAAAATGAGCCGCAAATGTAATATTTTAGCCGATAGAGCGAAATGTAATCTGCCAAGCCAATTCTAAATAAGTGGAATACGTAATTTTGGATAGTGATGAGTTGGTATGAAATTTACGCGTATTCTTAATGTTGAGTAATCGGCGAAACTGCTGAATTAAAATCCCGAACTGCACACAATAAGTTTTTATATATCAAAGTTTTATAATATTGCTCTTGATGGCGTATTTGACTAAATCGACAGTGCTTTTCAAATTTAGTTTTTGCATAATATGGTTTTTGTGTGTTTCAACTGTGCGTACGCTAATAAACAGTTTGTCAGCAATTTCCTGATTGCTAAAACCATCGCCCCAAAGTTTTAAGATTTCGATTTGGCGCGCACTAAGTGCATCTTCATCGTCATTGGCACTTTCTAAATTGTTTGAAATGTATCGGTTAAGTAGTAGTTGTGTAATACTGTCGCTAAAATAATCGTGCCCCATGCGCAGTGTGTATATGGCTTGCGCAAGCTCGCTGCCATTGGCGTCAATGGTGATGTAGCCTTTGGCTCCAGCCTTGATTGAGCGTAAAATAACATCGTCGCGGTTGGCATTTGACAGTAGCAGAATTTTTAGTTTCGGATATTTCAACATTGCGTCGATTATAAAGTTTAGTTCGGCGGTTGAAAGTTCAAACATATTGACAACTAACACATGCACAATATGTTGTTTCATTTTTTCGAACAAGGCTGATTTATCGCCTGTCGCGATTACAACTTTTATATCTGAATAGTTTGATAAATAAGCAGTTACACTGTCGAGTATCAGTTTGTGTTGACTAAATAATCCTACAAAAACCATAAGATTGCGGTTTTAAATTTCAAATCTTTCACATTGCAATACTAATTTTTTTTCGTTTTTCTGCAATACGATGGTGCCAAATTTGGTGGAAATACGCATATCAACATATCCCCGCCATCTTTTCTTTTCCATCCATATACACTTTTACAGGATTTTTAAACCGAATATGGCGAAAATGTTTTGTCTTTTGTATTAATTCTTGATTTTCAAGTACTTCCCATCGTATAAAATTGTTTGCAGAATGATTTTGTATAGCAAAATATCCAATGTTCATCGAGGTTACATTGTGGAAAAAGTGCGAGCCGAGCGAGAAGTCGAGCGGATAGCCATCAAGTCCTAATTCAACAATAATGCGGGCGTTTGATATTTGCGACCAGTCGACTGGCACGCCCAAAAATCTGTCGCTTGTGCCCCAACGTCCCGGACCAATCAATATATATTTTCTGCCTTCCTCAATCATCATTGTGTTCAATCGGCTTATCTCATCAACCATTTCGATTGTTTCTAATTTGTTAAATAGCTTATTATCAATGTAAATAACATCGGTTATGTTGTCAACAATGCCATTGCCCAAACTTTGTGAAGTGTACAGCCACATTTGTTCTTTTTGGGCAAATATTTCGGGTGGTATTTTTGTGGTTTCGGCTCCTATAAGCGGTTTAATTTGAAGTAGATAGAACGATGGTTTGCCGTCAAGTCCGGGGGTAAGATTGACAGCGTATTCAATCTCAACTGGCGAGCCGAAAGCATCGCGCACTGCACCAAGTATAGTGTCAATGGTCTCGGCAAGCGGAAAATAGTTATATTGCAGAATATCAGCAAAATTCAATACTCTTGGTCCGTATCCGTCAATACCCGGACTTATGGTGTCGTTGTCAGCATTATAAACCGATGCCAAATGCTTCAGTGAACCATGATTTTCAGCATCGTAGATGTCCACCATTTTTACAGCGGCAAGCTCGCCATTGGCAAGAAAATCGGGGTCGGTGATGGAGAGGTCGAGTGCGTAAAATTGCGTTTGTGTGGTTTGCAGTAACGATTTTGTGGTGTACATCGATACCTTTGGATAGCGCGGCGAAAAACGATACGCCTTCCAGCCGTCAACTACATAACTGCCTAACCCCATGGCAATTACGGCGTATCCTTCTTCGGGTTTCATGTCGGCAATGGGGTAGAAGTTGTACGATTGCGCCACTCCGCTGATGTGCGGATAATAGTAGTTGCCAAACTGTGTTCCAACAAGTTCCTGAAGAATTACAGCCATTTTTTCGCCTTCAATTTTGTGATTTATCGCCTTAAAATAGCCTTGTGCTTGATCGGAGTAAACCGATGCGTACACCAATTTTATGGCATCGCAAACTAATTTGAATGTCTTTTCCTTGTCTTCGCTGTTTGGTATAATGTAAGTGTCGAAAACACCTGCAAATGGTTGATTTATAGAATCTTCTGATGTGCTTGACGACCGTACAACAATTGGCTTGTCAAGGTGGTTGACAAAATCGCGAACGCGCTTTTCGAGTGTCAAACTCAAATTACTATAATAGAAAAGTTCGCGTAGCCGCTGGTATGATGTTTCCGTATCGATAACCTTGACATACAGTTTGTTACGCTCCATAAAAGTGTCAAATTCATCGGTGCCGATGATTACTGTTGTGGGCGTTAGCAGGTTGATGCGTTTGGCGAGGTCGCCCAAATCAAGGTTGTATATTAGCACGTCGATAAATGCCAAACCGCGACCTTTGCCGCCCATCGTTCCGCCTGCAAATCGTACAATGTTGTGTTCGTCGATGGTTGATGTTTCGTCGTACGATAGCACTTTGCCCTTCTTTTTTTGCTCGCGGTAGATGCGGATTGCGTCAAGCACATCTTGGCGCGATTGTTCAATGTCGTTGCGGTCTTCGAGGCGCATAGCGTTGATGGTGCGCGCAAGTTGAATTTCGCCACGCGCCATCAGCCAAATTGAGTACTGATTTTTAACCGCATGGCGTACAAATGAGTCTTGCGGAATATCATGAATCAGCATCTCAAATTCGCGGAGCGAGTGCGCAATTCCAATATCCTTGCCGTCCTTTGTGCGGAACAGAAAATCGCCGTAGCCAAGGTATTTTATAAGATGCCGGCGGAGGTCGTCGAATAGCGTGTTGCTGTTTTTATTGATAAAGAAGATTTTGTTTGCCGGCGAATTGTCAATTTCAACATCTTCGGTCGATTGTAAAATTACAGGGACGCTGAAAACCTGTTCACGCATGTATTTCACGAATTTTAATCCTGCGTTTTTATCTTTTGTTCCGCCCCATTCAAACTCAACATCTGACACTACGCAAAGCAAAAAATCTTTGTATTTGTTAAATATGGCGATGGCTTCTTCATAGTTTCGAGCGTGCAAAATTTTCGGTCGCGAGCGGATTTTTGTGATTTTGTTAAGTTCGTTTTTTTCGACCTCAGGCAAAAGTTTCTGAACTTGGTCAAAAACAATTGAATACAGAATTTGCAAGTATCGTGAGTAGTACGAGGGCGAGTCTTCAATTAGCAGAATGACGCGAACCAATCCTACTTTGGTGTCGTTGGCAACGTTCACGCTGTCTTCTATCGACTTGACAATGGCGAAGATGATTGATGTGTCGCCCGTCCAGACAAACATTTTGTCAACCGATGAGATTGTAGGAATCAGATTGTCGAAATATTTTTCGTCATCTTTTTTATTTACAAGAAGATACACAGGGACAGAGTCGTTCAGTTCCTTAATTTTTTCGCTCAGTCTGACAGGCGATTCCCTATCAATTCCAACCATCAGAATTACAAGGTCGATGGGGGTCGTTTCCATAATCTCGAGAGCGTCTTCTTCGGTTGAAACGCCTGTGATGCGCGGCAACGAAAAGAGGCTGTATTGATAAATCTCGCCCATAAATTTCTCGAAAAATGTGTCGTCGTTTTCGAGCAGAAAAGCATCGTAAAGTGTTGATACAAAGAGAATATGCTTGATTTTGTATTTCATCATATCAAGATAGACGTACTTGTCCATCATTTGCTGATTGAAATATTGTTGCAGCGGTTTGTGCTCTTTCGATAGAGAGCGGCGAAGTTGCTCGGTGCGGTGTTGCTGCACATCGATAACGGCTTTTTGCAGAATTATCTCGCTGCCTTTGAAGCTGTTAAGATAGCCTGTTATCAGTCGCGCAATGTTGGCAAGTAGGTTGCGCTCTTCGGGTAAAAAAATTGATTCGCCGTTTTGACCAAACTCGCGCAAATAGTAAATTTCTATGTTTCCTTTTTTGTTGTCGATAGTCGCAAATGGCTCATTCATACCCCATTGTGTAACCGCAAAATTGAAACTTGCGTATTGCTTTTCTTGAAAACGGATTCGCGCAACCGCCCAATCAGAATGTAGCCAAGCGCGTGGCAGCATGTTGCAAATGCTTTGCAGAGTTTCGTCAACAGGAAGCCCGTGTTTTATAATTTGTGTCGTGTAATTGATAGCGTCAAGTTCTTTCAGTCGTTCGCGGTTTTGAATTTTTAAAGTGCTGTATTTCAGGCGAATTGCTTGCGTAGCAATTATTTCTGCAATGTTATTGATAAACGATTGTGCGGTATTGCTATCAGTTTGATTATCAGTTTTTTCAATCGAAAATGCTATCGTCCCTTTAACTTCGCCGTTTACATTGATTGGTGTTGTTAGTTTATATACCGATGCCGATGATTGCCCATTTGTATAGCTGATGCCATTGTAGATTATTGACACAAAAACATCTTTGTAATTGTCAAAAGCTACTGATAATGAATTTGTTATATATTGTAGAATAATGCTTAAATCCGACATTTGCCCAACTTCGGTTGTTATTCGGCCAATTGTGGCAAACATTTTGTCGGTCAAGGTTGATTTTTTGTTTTCCATATTATTGTAAATAAGGGTTGTTGATTTTTTCAAAACCAATTGTGGAATTTAAACCATGTCCTGGCAAAATTTGGGTGTCGTCGGGGAGTGGCAAAAGTTGGTTTTTTATCGAATTTATAAGTTGAAACTCGTCGCCACCGGGTAAGTCGGCACGACCTATACTGTTGTAAAACAGGGTGTCGCCACTAAAAAGCAGTTTATCTTTTTCGCAATATAGCGATACTCCACCTTGTGAGTGCCCGGGTGTGTGAATCACTTTTAGCTCTGTGTTTCCGAAATGCACTTTGTCGCCATTATTGTAAAATTTGTCGGGATAAACACCCTTGCGCTCGCCAAATCCGTATGAGTGGCAAATCATCTCAAAATTGTCAATCCATGGCAAATCGTTTGCGTGGCAATAAATTTCGGCATTATAGGTTTGTTTGGCCCAATTGAGCCCAAAAATGTGGTCCCAATGACAATGAGTGCATAGTATTGGTTTGATTATCAGATTGTTGCTGCCTGCAAAATCAGAAATTGCAGCGTCTTCGCGTTCGTTGAAATTGCCGGCATCTATAATGGCAGCCTCGTGTGTATCATCGTAAATAATGTAAGTGTTTTCTTGTATCGGATTGAAAACGAATTGTTTATACTTCATATTTCTATCTTATTCAGTTTGCTTAAAATTACACTTTAAAAACGAAAAAATTAAGCAGATTGGCTTTGGATAGAAAATTTTTTCGAGCTTGTGCCAATATTCAAAATAGGTGTTGCTTTTTTTGTAGATTTGAACTTTGCAAAACGAATCGGTAAAATACTATGAAATATCAGATTATTAGCTTGTTAGCGTTTCTTGCGCTTTTGAGTAACAACATTTTTGCACAAGACACTTTAATGCTTATGCGTGGCAAACGATTACTTATTTCAGATGCTGCAATTGGCGTAAATGCTAAGGGTGACACTATTTTAACTTATCAATATAAAGGCAGACAACGCCATAAGTCGGCAAGCAAGGTTTTTTCTGTCAACAAAGCCTCGGGCGAGCGTGTGTTTTATGTTCAAGAATTTGACGACGATTTGACAATCAGTCAGATGCGTAGCTTTCTGCGAGGACAAGCCGACTTTCGTAAAGGCTTTTGTTGGTGGGCGTTTGCTGGTGGAGTTGCATCTGTTGGTGCAGCGGCTGCAATACCTCCAATCGAATTTGACGACAAAATTTCAGGTAGCATTCCCGTTGGAATTATCGTGCCATTTGGCTATTTGGGCGTGTTAATGAAGACAAGCAAATCGGCAAAAAAACTCAAATCTAAATTCAATTTTCCTGCCGATGAATATTACATTGTGGGCGCACAATATGCAATCAGTCAACAACGCTTCCGCTCGGGCTTGCTTGGCGTTTTGACTGGCGGCGTTTTGTGGGTGGCAATTTCAGCGATTAACGATTAAATGATTACCAATGCTTCTTCAACTTAAAATCCAAAATTATGCTCTTATCGACCAACTTACGGTTGATTTTGAACGTGGTTTTTCAACATTGACGGGCGAAACGGGCGCAGGAAAATCAATTCTTTTGGGCGCATTGGCATTGGCTTTGGGCAACCGCGCCGACACTGCTGCCATTGGAAATCCTGAGCAAAAATGTGTTGTTGAGGCTATTTTTAATGTTAAACAATACGCACTTGAAAAAATATTTGCCGATTTAGACCTTGATTATCAGGACGAAACAATTATCAGACGCGAACTTTTGCCAAATGGAAAATCGCGTGCTTTTGTAAACGATACGCCAGTTAACGTTAACAATCTCAAGTCTTTAGGACGATATTTGATTGATATTCACTCGCAACACGAAAATCTTGAACTGAACAATAATCAATTTCAGTTGCAAGTGGTTGATGCGGCAGCGCGAAATGCTGATTTACTGACTACTTACGCCGATGTTTTTCGGAAATATCAAAAATTAAAATCGGAATTAGCGGAACTTAAGGAATCGGCACGTCAGATGTCTGCCGATTATGATT
>CALBPW010000334.1 GCA_937899145.1 uncultured Bacteroidota bacterium | reverse complement strand
ACGATTATTTCCGCCGCATCTTGTGCAACCTTATCGGCAACGATGTGGAAAATGGCGAACTGCCCAACGATATTGATTTACTGGGAAATATGGTGACTGATATATGCTACCGCAACGCTAAAAACTATTTTAAATTTTAACTTTTGTAAATTGGGAATTGGTCTCGTTTGTCTGACGATTCCTCGATTCTCAGATTGACCGATTAAACATAAATTATAATGAAAAAAACAGTAACATTTGGTGAGATTATGCTCCGTTTAGCCGCACCGGGCTACGAGCGCTTTTTACAAACAAGTTCTTTCAATGCAACATTTGGTGGCGGCGAAGCAAACGTTGCCGTATCACTTGCAAACTACGGATTACCTGTTAGTTTCGTAACTCGATTGCCCGAAAATGACATAGCAAAAGCCTGCTTGCGCGAGTTGCGTGGCTTTGGTGTCGATGTTAGCGATGTTGTTTATGGTGGCGACCGTATCGGTATCTATTACCTTGAAACTGGCGCAGTCAGCCGTGCAAGCAAAGTTATTTACGACCGCGCACATTCATCAGTTTCCGAAATCAAAACAGGTATGGTTGATTGGAAAAAGGTATTTGCCGACGCGCAATGGTTTCACTGGACCGGCATCACGCCTGCCATTTCGCAAGGTGCGGCTGATGTTTGCCTCGAGGCTTTAAAAGTGGCGAAAGAAATGGGAATCACCATTTCTTGCGACCTTAACTATCGCAAAAATCTTTGGAAATATGGTAAACGCGCTGATGAGGTAATGCCGGAACTTGTGAAATACTGCGATGTTGTTCTTGGTAACGAAGAAGATGCCGAAAAAGCACTTTTGATAAAACCTGAAGGCGTTAATGTCGAAGGCGGAAAGGTTGACGCTGATGCTTATCTGTCAGTATCACAGCAGATTATGAAACGTTTTCCGAATGCGAAAAAGGTTATTACAACATTGCGCAGCTCGATAAATGCAAACCACAACAATTGGGCAGGTGTCCTTTATGATGGCAAAACGCTTTATAAATCGCCTGAATATCAGATTACTCACATTGTTGACCGTGTAGGCGGAGGCGATTCGTTTATGGGCGGCCTCATCTACGGCTTGCAAACCTACATTGGCGACGACCAAAAAGCCCTAAATTTCGCTGTTGCAGCTTCGTGTCTAAAACACACAATTTATGGCGATTACAACCGTGTTAGCGTTGCCGAAGTTGAGAAATTGATGAGCGGAGACGCGAGCGGACGTGTAAGCCGATAACAATTTAAAAATCAGAAATATGAGCAGATTTAAACGTATTGACGTTCTAAACACAATGCTTTCAACCGGCATTGTGCCTCTTTACTACAATAAAGATGTCGAGTTGGTGAAAAAAGTTGTTGAAGCGTGCTACAAAGGCGGGGCGCGAGTTTTTGAATTTACAAATCGAGGCGATTATGCGCACGAAGTATTTGCCGAAGTGAATAAATGGTGTGCAACAGATTGCCCTAAGATGGCTATGGGCGTAGGCTCAGTTGTTGACCCTGCAACAGCTGCACTTTACATTCAGCTTGGTGCTAATTTTATTGTGTCGCCATCGCTCAATCCCGATATGGCGAAAATTTGCAATCGTCGCAAAATTGCGTGGTTGCCGGGTTGCGGAACATTATCTGAAATCAATTTGGCAGAGGAACTTGGCTGCGAGATTGTCAAAATTTTCCCCGGTAAGGAAGTTGGCGGACCATCGTTTGTAAAAGCTGTGAAAGCACCGTGCCCATGGACTAACATTATGCCATCGGGCGGTGTCGCACCAGAGCGCGAAAGCCTTGAATTGTGGTTCAAAGCAGGCGTGGCTTGTGTCGGCTTGGGCTCTCAGTTGACACCAAAAGATGTTATTGAAAAAGGCGATTGGGCATTCATTGCAAATAAAGTGAAAGAGTCGTTGGCAATTGTGTCTGAATTGCGTAAATGATTATTTTACAGTGTTTTTACTATAAAAAGGAAGTCTGCTGACTTCCTTTTTTAATTTGTGAAATTCTTGCGATTTTCGTTTTGTGCGAAACTGCTTTTCTATCTATTTTAGCAAAAAACGGAAATATGTGCGGAATAGCTGGCTTTTATGCTGATAATGAACTTGTTGACAAACTGCAACTTGTCGGTATGACCAATGCTCTGGCGCATCGTGGACCTGATGCGTCGGGATATTATTACGGCAAAAAAGTTAAACTTGGGCATCGCAGGCTTAGCATTGTCGATTTATCGGCCGAGGCTAACCAGCCAATGTATTCGCAATCGGGGCAGACAGTAGTGGCTTTTAATGGCGAAATTTATAATTACGCCGAAGTGGCAGCGCAACTCGGTATCAATTTAAAAACAAAGTCTGATACTGAGATAATTGCCGAAGCTTTTGAACGTATTGGACCACGTTTTGTCGAACTGTTGAATGGAATGTTTGCCATTGCCATTTGCGACATTGCAACACAAACTCTCTACCTTTTTCGCGACCGAATGGGCATAAAACCTCTATTTTATTTTTATGCCGATGGTGTTTTCGCCTTTGCTTCCGAATTAAAATCGATAGAAAAATTATCTGTATTTCAACAGAATAAGTCGATAAACAAAAGAGCGGTAAATCAGTTTTTACAATTGGGATACATACCAGCGCCAAACACCATTTATAATAGTGTTTACAAATTTCCGCAAGGCCATTATGCAGTTTTTGATGGGAAGTCGGTTGTTTTATCTAACTATTGGAATATCAGTAAAATAATTACTAATAAACCATTGACAACCGAAAACGAAGCATTGTCAGCTTTGCAACAATTAGTTGAAAGTTCGGTGCAATACCGCCTGATGGCTGATGTGCCCTATGGGGCGTTGTTAAGTGGCGGGATTGATAGTTCGCTTGTTACAGCTGTAGCACGTAAAATATCTGGCAATAAGATAGATACATTCTCAATCGGTTTTTGCGATAGTGCTCACGACGAGGCGTTTTATGCCGAACAGGTTGCGCGGAAACTTGACACCAACCATCAGCTATTGGTGATGACCGAACAAGATGCCATGGAGCGCGTTGCTGATATGTTTTATTACTACGATGAGCCATTTGCCGATTCGTCGGCACTGCCAACAATGCTTGTTTCGCAATTGGCGGCAAAGCATGTGAAAATGGTGCTTACGGGCGATGGCGGCGACGAACAATTTATGGGTTACGGCATGTATCGGTGGGCGGCACGATTAGATAATAATGCTATTCGTTTGATTAAAAGACCATTATATGGATTCTCGAAACATTTAAACAGCCGTTATCAGCGTATCGGAAAAATGTTTGATTGGCGCAAAACCGACAATTTGCAAACACATATTTTTTCGCAGGAGCAATATTTGTTTACAGCTGCTGAGGCGGCTATGTTTGCGAATTATGATTTCGGAAGTGCCGTCAATTTTGATTTTGCAGCAGGGCGGAAATTATCGGCTGCCGAAAAACAGGCTTTTTTCGATTATAACTTCTATTTGCCCGACGATTTGTTGGTTAAAGTTGATCGTGCCTCAATGCGCTATTCACTTGAGGCGCGCGTTCCGTTGCTCGACTATCGGATTGTTGAGTTCACAGCCGATCTTGATGAACAATTGAAACTGAAGCGTAGTGTAGCAAAATATTTACTTAAACAGTTGCTTTTTAGATATTTGCCTAAAGAGTTGTTTGATCGTCCAAAATGGGGGTTTAGCGTTCCCCTTTGCCAATGGTTGCGTGCCGATTTGCTTTATCTGACTCAGAAATATTTGAATCAAGAAGTAGTTGAGTCTGCTCAAATGGTTGATTATGGCTGTGTTGAACAATTGCTGAATGCTTTTTACAATCAAAGAATCGATTATCTGTACAATCGTGTTTGGGCGTTGGTTTGCTTGCATCAATGGTGGAAAGATCGATTTGTGCAACATAATTTTGCTTTTTTGCATAATTAAAATCAAAAAATCCGCGTTTATGCAACTTTTTGCATAAAATTATTGTTCATTGCAAACGTTTCCTTTATTCTTCTGAAACTCTTATTACCACTAAATTTTGACTGTTTTTTTTAAAATTTTAAAAATTTATGCAAATCGTTTGCATAACAACTAATTGATTAGATCGGAAGAGCGTCGT
>CALBPW010000333.1 GCA_937899145.1 uncultured Bacteroidota bacterium | reverse complement strand
ACAACGATTAGATGGCGGAACGGAAAAATACGAGCACTCCATCGCAGGGAGTATCGAATACCAAAAAATAGCCCAAAAGCAACTGTCAATACAAAAAACTGAAAATTAATAAGATGGACGAACTTGAAATTTTATACGAAGACAACCATCTGATTGCCATAAACAAACACGCTTCAGATTTAGCTCAAGGCGATAATACAGGCGACGCTCCGTTAGCCGACAAAGTAGCCAATTATCTGAAAGTTAAATACAACAAACCAGGCAATGTATTTGTTGGCGTTACCCATCGGCTCGACCGGCCGGTTTCGGGCGTAATGATTTTTGCCCGAACATCAAAGGCTCTGGAGCGAATGAACAATCTGTTTAAAGAGAAAACTGAACTTGACAAAATTTATTGGGCTATAGTCGAAAAACGCCCACAACAGCCTGAAGGAAAGCTAATTAACTACTTGCGCAAAAACGAAAAACAAAACAAATCATACATTTGCGAACCCGCAGCACAAGGCGCAAAAGAAGCACAACTCGAATACCGGCTTTTAGACGAATCAGAGAAATACTATCTACTTGAAATAAAACTACTTACAGGTCGTCATCACCAAATACGCGTGCAACTTGCCAACATTGGTTGCATCATCAAAGGCGACCTTAAATACGGCGCACGACGCTCAAACGCCGATGGCAGCATCTGCCTTCACGCACGACGCATCTGCTTTACACACCCGGTATCGAAACAAGAAATAACAATCACCGCACCTGTGCCAAACGACACTTTATGGAAATTTTTTGAACAACGCCAACAATAATGTTAAATAAAGCAAAATTATTACTGTCCATATTATCGTTAACCATAAATTTGCTTACAAATGCGCAAACCGTATTTCAAAGCAAACCTACACGCCTGTTAGTCAACGATTTGCTAACTCGCCACTCGTTTGGAATGACAATTGTTGGTTGCCAATACTACGGCGACCCACGCTCAATATCCTCATTTGCGACAACATCGGAACATCTGCCAGTACGCTCGGGCATAATATTGACAACGGGTATCGCCACTTGGGCAGGCTACCCAAACGACTCGCGCAGCTCAGGTTGCGGCATGTTCACGCCGGGCGATGCGCGGCTCGAAAAAATTGCAGGCTTAAAAACCACAGATGCGGCCATTCTCGAAATCGATTTTATTGCCAATTCCGACGAAATATCGTTTGAATATTTTTTTGCATCGGAGGAGTATCCTGAGTTTGTAAACAAAGGCGTGAACGATGTTTTCGCATTCTTCATCGAAGGTCCGGGCTACGACGGGCCGCAAAACATTGCCGTACTGCCAACCACAGGCGAAGCCATATCGGTTGACAATGTCAATGCAAAACATAACTCTGAATTTTATATTGAAAACCAACATTGGACTGGCTACTTTACTGAGGTTACAAGCGACCTCCCGTCGCTTTTCCAATTTGATGGAATGACCACAAAACTTGAAGCCAAAGCCAAAATACAACCTTACGCAAAATATCGGCTTACAATGGCAATTGCCGACGTTGGCGACAACATCTACGACTCGGGCGTTTTCATCAAAGCCCACTCGCTAAAAAGTGCTGGCAAACTGCAACCCATTGCACCATATTTGAAATCAGAAATCGAAAAACGAATGAAACTTATCGGACTTGAGCGCATCCGCGTAAAAGGCGACACTGTAGGCTTCGACAAAACAATCCACTTCGACTTCAACTCGTACGAAATACTGTCAGAAGACACCACAGCACTAAACGAAGTTGCTGAATTGCTACGCATATTTTTCGATGCAAAACTGAAACTTATTGGACACACCGACGATGTTGGCAGCGACGAATATAACATCGACTTAAGCCTGCACCGCGCCCAAGCCGTTGCCGACTACCTACACCAACGTGGCGTCAGCCAAAAACGTATTAGCATTGACGGAAAAGGGAAGCGACAGCCAATTGTCCGCGCGCAAACCGATGCGGCACGCCGCATGAATCGCCGTGTAGAATTTCTAATCTACAATAATCGAAATGATGGGAAAGAATAATAACCCTAATCAAACTCCGATTACAATTCAACCATTCACCACCATATTTATTGACAAAAATCAATGTTTATTTAGTTGAAAACTTTCAAATTTTAAATTGATATGATAAAACGAAAGATGTAATTTTACGAAAATTTAAGGGTATGAAACCACTCATTATCGACAACACACCAACAACACCAAAAATCACGCTTGACAAAAATTCAGGCATATTTAGAATTGAAGGCATATCACGCCCTGAAGACGTTATGAACTTTTACAATCCTATTTTCGATTGGTTCAATGAATATATGACCGACCCTAACACTTCAACAACAATCGAATTTTATTTAGAATACCATAATACTGCGTCAGCAAAAATAATCGCAAAGCTAATAAGCTCATTTAAAGCATTATACAATGCCAATAAAGATGTGAAAATAAAATGGTACTATCGCGAGAACGATGAAGATGGACTTGAAGCCGGCGAAGATTTTAAATCACTAATCGACATTCCGTTTGAACTTATCAAAATATAAGAAAATGAAAAAGATAATAGCAACAGCCAATGCACCACAAGCTATTGGACCATACAGCCAAGCCGTTGAAGCCAACGGCTTTGTTTTTGTGTCAGGACAAATTCCTATCAACCCTGCAAATAACGAAATGCCAGATGGTATTGAAGCTCAAACTGAGCAAGTTATGAAAAATATAGGCGCCATTTTGCAAGCGGCAAACCTCAACTTTAGCAACGTTGTAAAAAGCACTGTTTTACTCAAAAACATTGCCGATTTTGCCACAATGAACAGCATCTATGCAAAATATTTCACAACCGATTGCCCTGCGCGCGCCGCATTCGAAGTTGGAAATCTGCCCAAAGGCGCACTTATCGAAATTGAAGTGATTGCTTGCAAAAATTGACAGAGGACAATTAAAAATTAAAACTAAACTTTCTAAACATTAAAAAATGTCTCCAATAGTTAGCATAATAATGGGCAGCACATCTGACCTTCCGGTAATGGAAAAGGCTGCACAATTTCTTGAAGAAATGGAAATTCCATTTGAGATGAACGCACTATCGGCACACCGGACTCCAGCCGAAGTTGAAAAATTTGCAACCGAAGCCAAAGGACGCGGGCTGAAAGTGATAATTGCAGGTGCCGGCATGGCCGCCGCACTGCCGGGCGTAATAGCCGCCAACACCACCGTGCCGGTCATCGGTGTTCCAATTAAAGGCATGCTTGACGGACTTGACGCAATGCTCTCAATCATACAAATGCCGCCGGGCATACCCGTTGCCACAACAGGCGTTAATGGCGCGCAAAACGCAGCCATACTTGCCGCCGAAATGCTTGCACTTGCCGACACCGAACTCGACCGCAAACTAACAAGTTATAAAGAAGGTTTGAAACAAAAAATTGTTAAAGCTAACGCAGAATTGGCTGCGGTAAAAACGTGGAAGTTTAAGACGAATTGAAAGGAAAACGCCAGTCGCCACATATATCGCTAACCCGTAATCTGAAAATGACACAAACAAAATTGTGCGGTTTCATTCACTGCGGATTCAACACGCAAATGCGACTTTATTATTGCAATATAGATAAAAAACTTCGGCAGGCATTTTAAAGTTTAGCTTTTTTCTTGGTCTTCTGTTTATATTATATTGAATACCAACAAATTGTTTATCTGAATAGTTACTAAAACCATCTTTTTTGGATATGTACTGCCTAATTAATCCATTAGCATTTTCTATAGTCCCCTTTTCCCAAGACGAATACGGATGAGCGAAAAGCACGGATGTTTTGCGTTTTTTGGCTTAATGGTCAAAAGTACACCTGAAATTCTTGTGATATATTGAAGTTCATATATTTGCGGAGTTTCAAAAAAAATGATAAAAAATCCGCTTTTACTGCGGCGGGAAAAATGTGGTACGCAAGGGCAAAATCAGAGGCAAACAGTGCTGGTATTGCAAAGGTTGTCATAGATATATGGTAAAGAAATCCCACCCTTCGGCTGAATAGTCGCACAAAGAGCACACTGCCGGAAAGCAGACGCTAAAGTAATTATCCGCCACATACAATTTATCAATCAGCACAATACAAAGAAGGTTCAGTACTATAAACAGCAAGAGAATCGCATCTAAGGACAATAAGGACAAAGATGTTGTTGCCTTGACGAACGCGACATATTGGGGAAGAAAATCCGGCGTACCAATGTTTAAGGACGCGTGGCGAGGGAAAATGCTATAGCGCAAATTCCCACGACAGGCCGCCTTTTAGTCCGTAAGATTTACAACTTACGATAATCAGTTATATTTGTGGAGCTGCCGGGAATTGAACCCGGGTCCAAACAAGGAAACAATGAGCTTTCTACACGCTTAGCTTTGACTTGGTTTTCGTGCATTGGCTGGATCAAAGCCACCCACCAACACCTTATCCTCTAAATCTCACTCGTAACATGAGGCTGCTGCGAGCCAGTCTTGAATTGCTGCACATCATAGTCGGCGAGTCTCAAGACTTGGACTTCCGTGATGCGTCTTGTCTCAGCTCCTTGAGCCGAGATTAAGCCAATCTACTATACTTCGATTAGGCAGCAAGAGCGTAAGAATTTTCGCCAGTTATATGTTCGTGTCCGGGATTAACGGGCCGGTTTCACTGCGCCCGACGTGCTTACCCACTACTTCATCTCGCTGTCAAATCCAATCAACCCCAAAATGAATATGCAAAAGTAATATTTTTTTCGGTTTATTAATTTAAGCAATCTGATTTTGTCAAATCGAAAAAGCCATATAAAAGCAAATTAGCATAATAAGTAATTCTAAAAAAATGTATTTTTCGCCTCAATTTAAACATTACGAAAATGCTAATAATTGGTATTGCAGGTGGTACAGGCTCAGGCAAAACAACAGTTGTCAAAAAGATAATGGAGAGCCTTCCTGCGGGCGAAGTTACACTTCTGTCGCAAGACGCGTATTATAAAGATAATAGCCACATTCCGCTTGAGGAGCGGCGCCAAATAAATTTCGACCACCCAAACTCCATCGAGTTTGAACTACTTGCCGAGCATATACAAAAACTGAAAAATGGCGAAACTATTTATGAGCCAACTTACGATTATAAAACCTGTTGCCGGCTGCCCGAAACCGTGAAAATCGAACCCACAAAAGTGATTTTGGTTGAAGGTATATTGATACTTAGCAATCAGTTAATCAGGGATTTATCCGATATTAAAGTTTTTGTGTCTGCCGATGCCGACGACCGTCTGATTCGTGTCATTCGCCGCGATATGGTTGAGCGTGGACGTGCCGTAGAAGAAACCTTGAAACGTTATCACGAAACTGTAAAACCAATGCACCTTCAATTTATCGAACCATCGATGCAATATGCCGATATTATAATTCCACAAGGAGGCCATAACAAAGTGGCTATCAAAATGTTAACTACTACTATTAAAGAACATCTACTCAATTCGAAATAAAATGTTGGACAAGATTAAGGAAGAGAATATTCTCTTTATCGACATTGAAACAGTAAGCCAAAGCCCCAATTACGGAGAACTGACTGTGCGCAGTAAAGATTTGTGGACCAATAAGATGCAATGGCTATCGGAAAAGGAAGGCAAAACACCCGAAGAACTATACGAAAAAGCAGGCATTTGGGCCGAATTTGGCAAGATTGTCTGCATTTCGGCAGGCTTTATCACCACCGAAGACGGCGAACGGCATTTCCGTGTAAAATCGTTTTGCGGCAATAACGAAAAACTTCTGCTTGAGTCTTTTGCGGCAATGCTTAGCAAACATTATAACAAAGACAAGTACATGCTTTGTGCCCACAATGGCAAAGAATTTGATTTCCCATATATTTGTCGCCGACTGCTGATAAACGGATTGGCAATTCCGCGAATACTTGATTGTAGCGGCAAAAAACCTTGGGAAACGAATAACCTCGACACAATGGAGCTTTGGCGTTTTGGCGATTACAAAAGCTACACATCGCTCGAACTTTTAGCCGACATTTTCGACATCCCATCGCCAAAAGAGGATATGAATGGCAGTATGGTGAGCCGCGTTTTTTGGGAAGATAACAACATCGACCGCATAAGCGAATACTGCATCAACGATGTAGTTACCATCTGTCAACTTTTCTTGCGCTACAAAGGTTTGCCCACAATCCCCGAAACAAACGTTGACGTGATAGCTCCATTTATTGCCAATATGCCCGATGCTGAAACCGAAAATTCAGAAACTGATAATAGCAGCGAGCAGTAGAATGAAATTTCAGCAGTTTCAAAGCAAAAAGTATATTCCGCAAGTATTTGGACTCTTAAAACTTACGAAAATTTGAGCATAAAAACGCCTGATTACCATATCCACAATTGCCCTCAGATGATGGAACTTATTCAGCAGTTGGGCTTTTTGCCACTGCTTGTAAGCGGCATTGTTGGCTATTCGGCTGAGGAGATGGCTGAGGAGAACTGCCGCTACACACCTCACCCCGACGGCGGTTGGGATTGGCCTTTGTGGCATTGGAAAGGCGAGATAATTAGTAACGGGAACTGCGTCTATGGCAAATTCTTCAATGGCAAGGCAGGGTTTGTAAGCCTCGACTGGTGGGCGGATTTCTGCAACTATCGCCGCAGCGTCTATCTAATGCCAGCAGAAAACTCAATCGAAGACGGCATCTATCAGTCAATCGCTATGCAAGGCAGTATTCTCAACCGCGAATTGAGGGCGTTATGCGGTTTTGGTGGCGCAAAAATGCGCAGCAAATTTGACGGATACATAACTCGCCTACAGATGTCAACCCTTGTCGTTACCGAAGATTTCGTCTATCCGGCAGACCGACACGGACGGGAATACGGCTGGGGCTGGTCGCTGCTGACAACACCCGAACATTTGTACGGCAGAAACTTGTGCCGGGCAAATTGCACACCCGAAGAATCGTTGCAAAAAATGAAAACACACTTGCGAACAATACTGCCGCAAGTTTCTGAAAAACAAGTTTTGAGATTGCTGGGGTAAAAACGAAGCGCACTCCAAAACGCTCTCGCTCCACCGACAAGCAAGCCCCCCCCGCAATGTCTCAAGAGGGAATCACCATAACAGTCAAAGGCGGCACACTCTTCGCCTTCGGCGCCAGCGATCTTCGCAACTGCGAAAACACCCGCGACATCACCCACAAAACTTGGCACGGCCGCTCACAAGTAATTGTCCGCATCCCAAAAGGCGCAAAAGGCGTTACCGTAACTGTAAAAGGCAAATGATTGCCGCCAATTACATCATGGCAGTCAGGAAGTTCTCGTAACCAAGTTTGCCGATATAGTTGAGATACTGAGCTTCCCAAACCATGTGGTCTTTTTCGCTGTCAATCCATTTCTCAATGAGTTTCTTTGTGGGATAGTCGCCGTTGAAAGCCTCTGCCGGCTCACTCAATTGTTTAATTGCATCTGGCTGACAGTCTGATTCAATCTGTTGTTTCGGGTCGTCGTAGAACGGAAATTCTTGAGTCTTCATTGCCTCTTGCAGGTCGGCAGGTTTGCAACCGAGTTCCACCAAGCGTTGTAGCACTTCCTCCGCTTCATTTCATTCTTCTTCGGCTTCTTCTTTCCATTTGTCAGCCAATATGTTCCAACCTTGTAAACGGCAGTATGGACGCTTTCCTAAAAGAAAAATGGATATTCAAATGATATAAATGAGATTCGTCATCATCTTGAATCATACCTGTCTGACCCAAGAAAAGCCGAACCTTCAAAATGGAAAACCATTATTCGACACCCAATAAAAAGAACGGTTTAAGACAGCCTACAAATAATTCTGCGAAGTTATCTTAAGCAAAAAAATCAACTCACATAAAGAGAGGATTTTTTAGGGAATGATACCTAATTATCTTTTGTGGAGAATATCGGAATCGAACCGATGACCTCTTGCATGCCATGCAAGCGCTCTAGCCAGCTGAGCTAATCCCCCAAAGCGGTACAAATGTATAAAATCATTCCAATCTGCAAAATCTGAACCCCTGATTTGTAAAATATTCTAACATTTTTGGCAATGTGAAATATAGATTCCGGCTTGCTTTAACCGAATCATGAAAAGTAACTATCGACCCCGATGTTGTATAACGAAGAATACAATTGTAGCAGTCGGCTGGTGCAACCCGATGATTATAATCTTCAGGCATCACATCCCACAAAATCATACGATAGCCCTGCGCACGCAATGGCAAAATCTGCTTTTTGGTAAATCTGCCGTAAGGCGGGCGCATCAACTTTGAGTCAATAAATTGCGACGCAAGCTCCACATCATCAATGTACTCTCCGTTGCTCACTCGCCAGCCGTTCAGGTGACTATATGTATGATTCCCGACAGCATGCCCCCCGGCTAAAATGCGATTGTAGATTTCAGGATAATGGTCAACATTACGGCCAAGACAAAAAAATGTAGCTTTAGCATTATAATGTGCGAGCGTATCAAGCACCCAATCAGTAACTTCCGGGGTCGGCCCATCGTCAAAAGTCAGATAAATAGTATTTTCGACATCGGCTATTTTCCATGTGAATTTTGGAAAAAAGCGACGCACAAATTGTGGCGGATGATTTATTACTCTAATCACTATCTATCGGTTTTTGCGGGCGCAAAGATACGTAATTTATCGCTGATTTGACGAGCCGATGATTATTGATATGAAAATTCGGATAACTTGGAAATCAGGCAGTGCCCTTGTCAATTCTTTTCCGTCAAGTGTCTCCAAAATCTAACGGGCATGTCTTGCTTCATTTTCCGAGGATTTCGGCGCGATTCAATGGATATTGATTTATAGTAAGTTTTCCAAAGCGATTGAAAAAGCTGCTCATCAGCATCCATTATGCTTTTATCTAACAATCCTGTTTTTGCAATTGGATTATCAGCACTAAATGTAACGCGATTAACCTCCTTTAAATCATACATATAGCCAT
>CALBPW010000332.1 GCA_937899145.1 uncultured Bacteroidota bacterium | reverse complement strand
GCATGCGTGCGGTGGCACATGGCCAAGCAAGGAAAATTAAAATTGCATGGGGAGCAATTTGAATTTGAAACTTCGGTGGTATCTGCACTCTCGTTAAGTTTATCAATCAACGAGTTAGATGTTTTTACTGTATCAACTTTTGCAGTTTCCGCTGGAGTTTCCTCAACTTCTTCCGCTTCTTTCAAATCATTGATTTCTTTAACTTTAGCATTAGCCGCATACAAGTATTGTTGAATTTCGGTATTGTCGTAAGTCTCCCAAAATTCCAGATTCGCTGTTCCTTGCAAAAGTTTACGAACGCGCTCTGAATCTTTGATACCGGGCAATTCTACTAAAATACGACCTGAATTGCCTAAACGTTGAATGTTTGGTTGTGCAACACCAAAACGGTCGATACGGGTACGAAGAATTTGGAACGAGTTAGCGATGGCAGCTTCGGTTTCGTCGCGCAAAACGTTCAGCACTTCGGCGTTGGTTGAATTAACATTCACCTTGCCACGCAAAACTGTTGTGTTGAAAATTGCGGCTAACTCGGCATTTGGGTCGAGTTTTTCAAAGCACTGTCCAAAAAGTGTTACAAAGTTTGTTTGTCCACCTTCGGCTTTCTGCATATTCTTAGCCATCTCAATAGCCTTACGGAATGTTGAATCGGTATTATAATTCGACAGCGAATTGATAACATCGACTACACTGACCTCGAGGATAACGTTCATACCGCCCTTCAAGTCAAGACCAAGGTTGATTTCACGCTCTTTACATTCACGATAAGTGAAATTCTTTAAGAAGAGGAAATTGTAAACCGGTTCGCTTGCCAATGAATCCAAATAGTTGTTGTATTTGGTCAAGTTCAAATTACCATCAGCCTCTGTTGCGACAGTAGTGGCTTTCTTCTCTTCACGCGTTGTTACTACTGTAAAAAATAACTGATACAGGCACACTAAAACAAGTGCGATAGTAACAAACTTAATAGCTCCTTTATTCTGCATTTTTTAATTGAATTATGTGTTTTTCGTAAAAAAAATAGCCCTATTACAGGGTTTGCATAAAGCACGCAAATATATCGGTTTTTTAAAAAAAACGAAACAAAATTGAATTGTCTGCATTTTATTAAAAAAAAGTCGGGATTTTGGCTTTAATGCTTGGCTATTGGAACTGAAAATTAAAGGTTTAGAATCTGTGCGATTGATTGAATGAAAATCCAACTTGCGAATTTTCCAACAAAAAAGGGCAAGAATCGCTCCCTGCCCCACTTAAAAAAGTATGAATATGAACTTATGAATTCATTGATATAAAGAACTCCTCATTATTTTTTGTTTTAAGCAGACGGTCGCGCAAGAATTGCATTGCCTCTACCGAGTTCATATCTGACAGATGATTGCGCAAAACCCACATACGGCTAAGTGTGTCTTTATCGACAAGAAGGTCGTCGCGACGGGTACTGCTAAGGTTAATATCGACGGCCGGATAGATACGTTTGTTCGATAATTTTCTATCAAGTTGAAGTTCCATATTGCCTGTACCTTTAAACTCCTCAAAAATAACCTCGTCCATCTTTGAGCCTGTCTCGGTAAGTGCGGTTGCAAGAATTGTTAGCGAGCCGCCATCTTCAATGTTACGTGCCGCGCCAAAGAATCGTTTTGGTTTGTGCAGCGCATTGGCATCAACACCTCCTGACAGCACTTTGCCCGATGCCGGCGATACTGTGTTGTAGGCGCGTGCCAAACGGGTTATTGAGTCAAGAAGAATTACAACATCGTGTCCGCACTCAACAAGGCGTTTTGCTTTCTCAAGAACGATTGACGACACTTTCACGTGTTTTTCAGCAGGCTCGTCAAAAGTTGACGCAATAACTTCGCCATTTACGCTACGTGCCATGTCGGTAACCTCTTCAGGACGTTCGTCAATAAGTAATACGATGAGGTAAACTTCAGGGTGGTTATATGCAATCGCATTTGCTATCTCTTTAAGCAACACTGTTTTTCCTGTTTTCGGCTGTGCTACAATCAGTCCGCGCTGACCTTTGCCAATTGGCGAGAACATATCTACAACGCGTGTCGATATTGAGCATTGCGGATGGCTTGTAAGGTCAAATTTTTCTTCCGGGAAAAGTGGTGTCAAAAAGTCGAACGGCACACGGTCGCGAATGCTCTCTGGCGTGCAACCGTTGATGGTTTCAACCTTTATAAGCGGAAAATATTTTTCGCCTTCTTTTGGTGGACGTATTGTTCCTGTAACGGTATCGCCTGTCTTCAACCCGAAAAGTTTTATTTGCGATTGGCTGACATAGATGTCGTCGGGCGAGTTAAGATAGTTATAATCCGACGAGCGAAGGAATCCGTAGCCATCTTGCATCAACTCCAACACGCCAGTTGCCGATATAAATTGGTCAAATTCGTATTTAGCTTTTTCCGGCTGATTTTGTTGGTTTTGCTGTTGGTTTTGCTGTTGGTTTTGATTCTGGTTGTTTCGGTAGTTGTTTTGCTCGTGGCGTTGCTGAAAACGTTGGTGATTATTATCTTGCTGACGAGGCTCACGAGGTTCTCGCGGTTCGTGGCGTTCAGTTGTTTCCGCTGAACGCTGCTGCTCGTTTTCCGCACGCTCGGCCACTTGTTCGCGCTGCTCCGGACGTTGAAAATTTATACGCTCCTGACGTGCGAAACGCTGCGCAAATTTATTTTCTTGACGTGGCTCTGAATTAGAATTGTCAGTGTCGGTTCTTTTTCTATCGGTATATGATGGAACCGCTATCACCTTGCGAGGCTGCTGTGGCTGCTGCTCAGCAGTTTTCGCAGCTTGTTCGGCAACCGCATTACCTCCATCGAGCGACACTCCCATCACACGCTCTGGCCTGCTACCAAGCCGTACGCGTTTGCGAGGCTGGCGTTCCTCGACTTCGGCAGGTTGTTCTTCCACATTTTTTGATGCGTTAACTGCCTGTTCATCAATAATTCTGTAAATAAGATCTTGTTTCTTTAAAAGTTCGATACGCTTGATTCCTAAGCTTTTAGCTATTGCACGTAACTCAGGTAGCAACATTTTGCTTAGCGACAAAATATCATAATCCATAAAAACGATATAGTGATAATTATAAAATTGATACTTTTTAAAAGGAGTTCACAAATAAGAAGTGATTTTGCTCTGAGTTGAATAACTCATGCCTTTTGAAAAACGCTGCAATTTTAACTATAAATTATTTATGTGCAAATTTTTTTTTGTACTGATATTAATTTCCTCCAAAATCACTTTCTGTGTTTATGCTATTATCATCTTCATCTCCGCCTCCCATTTTGGCTTTGTAGTTATTAATCCGATACGAGAGCATAAGTGCAAATTGAGGCCATTGAGGGCGAAAACTATTGCTTGTGTAAAACCCGTTTCCTTCTGAAACGCCGCGCCATTTAACGGTCCCCAAAATGTTGCGGGCCTGCAATGTGGCCGATAGTTTGCGGTCGAACATTTCGTACTTAACAGCCGCGTTTGTAGCAAAAAACGCCTTTTCATAGCCTTGCGATGTAACTGTTTTGCTTCGATAATTTAAATCGATTTGCACTCGCGTATAATTGCCAATTTTGAAGATATTATTCATACGTGCGTTCCAGTTGAAACTATGTTGAGAGAAATCTTCAGCATTGTACGAGCCTTTTTTCCGATAATCGTACATATCGCCCGACAGATTAAGCTGATACCAACTAATTGGCTCATAATTAAGCGTCAACTCGGCGCCAACAGCATAGTCGGTTCCAACATTTGCCGACGTGTGCAAAATCACATTGCTGTAGCCCTCGTATGCGCTCTGCACACGCTCAATGGTGTTTTCTGTTATGCGATAATAGGCGTCAAGAGCCACAAAATTCTGATTAAATTTCTTCTGATAACCAAAATCGATAGAATTGACATGCTCCGGCTCAAGCTCCGGATTGCCACGGCGCACATTGTATGCGTC
>CALBPW010000331.1 GCA_937899145.1 uncultured Bacteroidota bacterium | reverse complement strand
GCGAAAGTTGAGTAATTAATATCGTGTTTTATGGTAGTGCGACTACATAAGATTAATTTATGTGGCAAATCATCTTAACAAGATGTTAGATTAAATTTACTATCAGGGTCTATAATATGATGTGTTAAGTATTTTCTGATAATCGTTGTCGCGCATCAATTCTTGCAGAGTAACTGATTTGTTGTGTTTCAAGTACGATTTAACAATCTGATAACCAATCCATTGTCCTAATCCGCCAGGCGATTTTCTTGAGTATGCGGCGGTGAAAGGTGCGGGGTGAATCATTCTGTTAATCTCCTTTGCCGATGTGCTAAAAAGTGCATTTTTATCAACTAACGACAGCCAAATTTCGCGTTCGTTTTTTTTGCACCATTCAAGTTGTGCCGGCGTGTAGCCCCATTTTAGAGTGTCGGGCGAGCCGGGGAGGAGCGCATCTGCCAGAATGTGAATTTTACCGTAATATATCATTTGCGACATTAGGTTGTCGGTTTCAGGCTGATACCCAAACTCAGTGATGGCAAGAGCAGAAACAGCATCGCTTGCAATTTTTTGCGGGTGCATATTGTATTGCATGTACATTGGCGTACGCAGCATTTGATAATATTTGTGGTTGATTCCTAAATATTTATCTAAACTAATGCTTACTAAACCCGAATCGACAACAATGCTTTGGTTGAAACCGGAGATGTGTGTCATAATTTTTGGAAGTGCAATTTCAGGAAAAAGTACCGCAAACCGCGCCCATGCTTCTGATAGCTCTTTTTTGCATTTAAGTTCTTGTGTGCCAAATGTTTTGTTTACTTCGCTTAGCGTGCCTTGAATATCGGGGTCTGTTAAAAATGATGCCAATTTTTTGTCATAATTCAGTTGATTGGTGCCGCCAATACGGATTATTTGTTGGTTGAAAAGGTCGAAAAAATTGCCGTATTTTTCTTCCATTTGCGGCACATAATCCCAAATGCTATCAACCGGAATGGCGAATAAATCTTGTTCAAAACGCTGTATATCAATTGGTTTGTAAGTCTCGCTAATGTCGATTTTATTGACATTGTTGCAACAATTCAGCAACAAGGCGAATGTTGAAATTAATGTTAATATGCGGATTGTTTTGAACATCTATTTTTCTGATTTATAAGGTTTTTTGTAGAAATTCATTTCGCTTATATATTGCCACGGTTTTTCTGGTACAAAAAATTGCACGTCTTTTCCGTCGGCAATGCTTTGGCGGATAAAACTTGACGAAATGTCGATTTGCGGTGCGTTAATCAGTTGTACGTTTGGGTGCGAATGAAAAATGGTTTGTGTGCAATTTGAACGTGGGTAAACTATTAGTTTATAGTTTTTTAGCAATAGCTCAAAGTTCTTCCATTTATGCAGTGTGCCAAGGTTATCTTCGCCCATTATCAGTGTAAATTGGTGCATCGGAAATTGCTCGTGCAAATAGGTCAGTGTGTCGATGGTGAACGATGGTTTTGGCATTTTAAATTCGACATCGCAACTGCGGAACTTAGGAAAATCGCGCAATGCAAGGTTTACAAGGTGTAGCCGTTGGTAGTCGTCGAGCAGTTGCGAGCGTTGTTTCAGCGGGTTTTGCGGACTGACGACAAACCATATTTGCTCAAGATTGGTGTATTCAACAATAAAATTTGCTAATGCTAAATGTCCGATGTGTATCGGATTGAATGAACCAAAGTAGAGCCCAATATTCATCGCTATTCTGACAGAAATTTGTTTACTTTTTCAAATGCTTGATCGCACGCTGTTGATAAAATATCATTAACAATAATCAAGTCAAATTGGTTGGCGTACGAAATTTCTTCTTCAGCCTTGGCAATGCGGCGTTCAATCTCTTCCGGAGCGTCGGTTGCGCGGCCAACAAGGCGGTGGCGCAGTTCGTCAATCGATGGTGGCATCACAAAAACCGATAGAGCGTTGTCGCCAAATTTCTTTTTTAGGTTAATTCCGCCTTTCACGTCAACATCAAAAAGCACGTGGTTTCCTTTGCTCCAAATGCGCGTTAATTCAGTTTTCAGTGTGCCGTAGAATCGCCCAGCATAAACCTCTTCCCATTCTACAAACTCATCATTATCAATACGTTGGCGAAATTCTTCGGCTGTCAGAAAATAGTAGTCAACACCATTTTGCTCTTGTCCTCGTGGCGCACGGCTGCATGCCGAAACCGAAAATTCCATATTCAAACCCTTTGATAATAAGTGTTTTACGATAGTCGTCTTGCCGGAGCCCGATGGTGCCGAAAAAATGACAATTTTGCCTTGTTTCATATTATAAAACGTTGAGAATCTGTTCTTTAATCTTTTCAAGTTCATCTTTCATGCAAACAACAATTTTTTGCAATTCTGAATCGTTTGCTTTTGAGCCCAAAGTGTTAATCTCGCGTCCCATTTCTTGAGCAATAAAGCCAAGTTGGCGTCCTTGAGCCTCTTGTCGCATTGTGTCGAGGAAGTATTTGCAATGGTTTGCAAGCCGCACTTTCTCCTCGGTGATGTCGAGTTTTTCGATGTAGAAAATCATCTCTTGCTCAAATCTGTCTTGATTGATGTTTTCGGTTTTTATAAACTCGTTCAAATCTTTGCGAATGCGCTCTTTTATGCGGTCGATGCGAGCTGTTTCGTATTGCGGAACTTGTGCGAGCAAATTTTGAATGTTATAAATTCTATTTGCGATGTCGTCAGCAAGTGCAATGCCTTCTTGTTTGCGAAATGCAATCAGCTGATTTGCAGCATCTTCTATCGCATTGCTGATGGTTTTCCAATCTTCGTCATTAATTTCTTCGTGCCCGGTTTTCATAGCATCAGGCAGGCGCATTGCGATTGAAAGCACATCAGCAGCTCCGATTTTCAGTTCATCAGCAATTTGCGACAATTGCTTACAGTATGTTTTTACAACATCGGTATTTATTTCAGTCGGAGCGTCGGTATTGCCCGTTTCTGAATACATTGTAAAGTCAACTTTGCCGCGTATCAGTCTGTTTGATAGTATGTTACGAATTTCCATTTCTCTATCGCGATAGTTGGCCGGCACTCGGCTATTAAGGTCGAGTTGTTTGCTGTTTAAACTTTTGATTTCGATGGTTAATTTTTTGTTTTCAACTTCGCAAGTTGTTTTCCCGAAACCCGTCATTGATAAAAGCATATTCTTGATATTTAGATGTTCGCAATTTATTTTGATATATATTTCAATCCTCTTACGACAATTATAAAATCGTTATATAACTGATAATCTTTTGCATAGAGTAAATCTGTTTTTTCGCATTGTTCGGTAGTGGCATTTTTCCCATATTTTATAAGTGCTTGATTTAGTATGCCTTTTCTGATTTTTGGTAGTGCCGGGTTTTGACTTTTTCCTGAAAATCCTACCCACGATTTTAATCCGAACATCACACTAAAAATGTTTTTGTACAGCTTGCCGAACGAGTGTGTTATTAAACATAATATTGGCGATGCTGTGAAAAATCCTATCGACAAAAGAATGTCAAAAGTGCGTTTGTTGCGGATATTTTGCGGTTTAATTATGGTGTTAAAATCGACGGTGTAAAGGTCGCCAGCGGTGTCGATTGAGTTGCTTCCTATGATTGACAGGCTTTCAGGTGGCGCAATTTTGAAATGAACCGATTTGCCGTCAAGTTGCAGCATTTGTTCAATTATTTGCTGTGCGGTCATATTTGCCGAGCAAAAAATAATCTCATCAATTTTGTTGATTTTAACAATATCTTCAATTTGGCTGATGTTCCCAATGGCGTGACGATTGTTTTCGGAGTTTGGATTTATGAAACCGATGTATTCATATTTGAGCGATGATTGGTTGAGAACATCGGTAACGTGCTGTGATTCTGCCTCTGAACCAACAATTGCGATGTGGGATTTTTGTCCGATATCGAATTGGAATTTTTCAGGCCAAACATAGTGTATGATTATTCTGAAAATATTGATTGACAGAATGTTACATAATGTGCCAATTACGATAATTGCTCGTGAAAATCGCCATGTTTCGGGCAAAAGGGCGTATCCTATTAGTATGATAAAGGTTCCGCTTACGATGCCGCGTGCTATTGATAAAGGTTTTGCTTTGTGTTCGTAACCGCCTGAATAATAGATTGATACTAACCAAATTGTGATGTATATTGGTGCGGCAATTGTGTAGAATTTTGCGGGGAAATAGTATTGTGCGCCAAATGCGAATGTTGACCATTTGGTAGCTAATTGTACAATTCCGATAAACATTATTGCAGCGTCGGCAAGGGGTAGGGCGATGTTTAAATTTATATTTAAATTCAATTTTGGAGGC
>CALBPW010000330.1 GCA_937899145.1 uncultured Bacteroidota bacterium | reverse complement strand
AATACATACACAGCGATGTCATATCTAAATTGCGCGGAATGCCAAGAGCCATCAACGCCTTCATTTCTGATGCGAAAGCAATATAATCGTAGCCATGGTAATAAAGTAGCGGCTTTTGCCCCATACGGTCGCGGGCTACAAAAAGCGTCTCAGTCAAATTATCATAAATGGCGAACGCAAAAAAGCCATTGAATTTTTCGAGACACTCAAAACCATCTTCAATGTATTGATACAGAACAACTTCAGTATCACTATCTGTTTTAAAAGTATGGCCTTTAGCTTCAAGATTTTTGCGTAAAGCGCGGAAATTATAAACCTCGCCATTGTAAACAATCGTATATCTACCTGTTACATCGCTAAATGGCTGCTTTGCAGCCTCGCTTAAATCAATTACCGATAAACGCGCATGCCCCAAACACACACGTTTTTCAGTAAAGATTTGCTGACTATCAGGTCCCCGCTTCGACAAAACTTCAGCCGCTTTCCCAACAAACGAAAATCGTTGTTTCCCTTCATCTGTAATTGCATAAACACCTGTTATTCCGCACATTATAAAATCAGTTTAATCAATTACCACTTTTGTTCTGCAAGTTCAATTGTTGAACGCACCAATTTTTCGCCATCAAAATCGTAAATAACAGGATTTGCTGTTTCTATCTCTAAACCGACAACTTGAGCTTCGTCCAAATTGTCAATATGCATTATAATTGAGCGCAAACTATTGGCATGTGCCGATATTAAGACATTTTTGCCGGCTTTTAGTTGTTTCATCACTTTCCGATTAAAAAAGGGTAATGTCCGGCGCGATGTATCACACAAACTTTCGCCTTTTGGCGGCCGTGCAGTGTACCCTTTTCGCCACGAAAGCACTTTTTCAACACCAAACAAATCGGCAATCTTAACTTTTGCGAACCCCTGTAATTCACCATAATACCGTTCATTTAATTGCCAACAGCGATAAACAGGAATCATATTATGATAAATTTCAGGATTAAATCTATGATACCGGCTTCGATGTCTGTCTAAAATAGTGTGAACCATATAAGGTATGCGCTTACGCTGCGCCCCCAGCAATACAATTAATGCGGTTTGTATTGAGCGCACTAAAGCCGACGTGTAAACAATGTCAATATCGATGTCGGCAATAACATGCCCTGCCTTGGCAGCCTCAATAATGCCCGACTGCGTTAACGGAACGTCAACCCAACCAGTAAATATATTGTGTGTGTTCCAAACCGACTCGCCATGCCGAATTAATATCAATTTTCCCATAGTATAGTTTGAGTTTCACGTGGCTAAAATAATTCAGATTAAATAATTATCAAACCAATAATCCGACAAAAGGACAAACCGGCATTAAACGGTTGCCAACATTGAATTTATTTCGATAAAATTGTTCTTGACAGTCAACTGTCAGCTGCCAATTTATTTCAATAGCATTTTTAATTCATGTATTGTGCTAATGTTTTTTGTACCGAAAAAATCACTATCTCTGCAACCAAAATAAACAAAAATGAAAATTAGAATTATTGGCACCGCATACCCCTACCGAGGGGGCTTAGCCGCATTCAATGAGCGCCTTGCACACGAATATGCACGACAAGGGCACGACATTGTAATTTACACATTTACACACCAATACCCTAATTTTCTATTTCCCGGAAAAAGTCAATATAGCGATGCTGAAGCGCCAAACGACCTGAAAATTATACGCAAAGTACACTCATACAATCCGCTTAATTGGCTGAAAGTTGGGCGAGAAATTGCCGAAGAAAAGCCTGATGTGGTGATTTTTGCCTATTGGATGTCGTTTATGGCGCCTTGCATGGGAACTATTGCCCGCAAAATACATGACAATCGGCACACAAAAATTATTGCATTGGTTCACAATATGATACCACACGAGCCAAATTTATCAGACAAAATATTTCCACGGTATTTTGTTAAACAAACAGATGGTTTTATCGCTCTTTCTGAATCAGTTATAAAAGATATTGATAAATACGACAAACGGAATTGTCCAAAAGCATTTTCGTCACACCCAATTTACGACCACTACGGCAACAAATTACCACGCGAAACGGCTTTGCAACTCTTGAATTTGGACCCACAATTCAGATACGTGCTATTTTTCGGATTTATAAGAGATTATAAAGGATTAGACTTGCTAATTTCAGCTTTTGCCGACGAAAAAATCAAACATTTAGGACTTAAACTATTAGTGGCTGGCGAGTTTTACACATCAGAAACACCATTCCTTGCACAAATTCAAAAATTAAAACTCGAAGATAACATAATATTACGCACCGATTACATTCCCAACAACGAAGTAAACCGATATTTTAGCGCAGCCGACATTGTTGTTCAACCATACAAAACAGCTACACAAAGTGGTGTTACACAAATAGCATTTCACTTCTGCACGCCAATGATAGTAACAAATGTGGGCGGATTACCAGAAATTGTACCCGACGGAAAAATTGGTTACATAACTCAACCCGACGCACATCAAATCGCCATTGCCATCGATAAATTTTTCACAAACAACAAACACGACGAATTTGAACATAATATTTCAGAAGAAAAGAAAAAATACGCTTGGTCGAGGTTCACACAAAAAATTGATGAAATAGTGGAAATGATAACAATTGATAAAAACTCAAACGCACAAAATTGATACCATAAAAATGGTAGAATATTTCGAAATTTAATTTAAGCGAAACTGAAATTCATAATATACTTTTACAGCATGTGAAAACAATTCGATTTGAATTTTACTCAAACAGAATTGTCTTTATTTTAATTATCAACTATTTGTAATTCAAAAAAAATAGTATTTTTGCGACTGGTTTACGCAATCTCTTTCAGTTGACATGGGAGCCTGATACATTACGTAAACAAATCATTAAAAATTAACAATTTACTACAAATTTTACTACAATGGACTTAATGAAAGTGGTAGAGAAAGAATTCGCACCTGAGAAATCTTTCCCTGAATTTAAAGCTGGCGACACCATTACCGTTAGCTACAAAATTAAAGAAGGAAACAAAGAGCGTATCCAACAATTCCGTGGTGTTGTCATCCAACGCCGTGGCACAGGCGCAACAGCAACCTTCACTATCCGTAAAATGTCGGGCAACATTGGCGTTGAACGTATTTTCCCAATCAGTTCACCCTTCATCGAAAACATCGAGGTGAACAAAGTTGGTGATGTCCGTCGCGCCCGTATCTTCTATTTCCGCAATCTTACTGGTAAAAAAGCTAAGATTAAAGATAAAAATGTCAGCAACGCTAAAGAGGATTAAAAATTTAATTCTAAATAAAAATCCCGAAATCAAATGGTTTCGGGATTTTTTTTGTGGTAAAAAATTGCGAATCGGATACAATTAGCAAAAAAAATGTGAGACACAAACTCTTAAAGCACAAAATCCACTGTAAAATACAGCCTTTATGGTGCAACCGCATCACTCTGTCAATTGATTAGTTTTCAACTGATTAGAAATCAAACCTTCATATTGAATACGATTTCGATTGACTTCAGATATTAAATACATTGCTTTTTGAAAAGCTATTGGTTTGGCAACATCGGCGCCGGCTTGCTGATACCCCAATGACTGCAATGGCTCAACACACATTTGCCGCACTCCAAGCAGATAGCTGACACCATCATCGTAACTGAGAGCACGGAATGGCGCGACTCCTTGTGTATAATAAATTGCCAAAATGGCATCGAATTTTTTAAATAAATCAGTGCCGAACACTTCCTCCGCATCAAATGGCCCTAACGCCAAAACGCCCTCATTATTAGCTTGTCCGACAGCCGGAATAATCACATCTGACTCTTCATGTTCACGATTTTCAGCATTGGCGCAATTAGGGTTATACCCTAAAACTGCAATACGAGGTTTATCAATCGCAAAATCGGCTTTTAATGAGTTGTTCAGCAAATGGAGTTTATTAACAATATTATCAACCGACAGCGATTTTGCAATATTACGCATTGGGCGCGCATCAGTAAGTAAAGCGACACGTAGTGAGTCGTTAACAAGAAGTGTCATTGTATTAGAGACTTCGAGTTGTTGCTTAACATAATCGAACTGATTGGCGACTTGCAAAACCGAAAGCGCGGCTTGCGGAAGCGGATTCAACACCAACGCATCTATCCTATTGTTTGACAAATCGTTAACTGCTGATTGTAATGATACAGCAGCCGCTTCAGCCGAGGCTTGCGTAACACTACCGAGTTCAACTTTTGCGCTATCGTCAAGCACATTTATAAGATTGGCCTTGCCTATTTGAATGGCATCGGCATTATCGGCAGGATTAAATGAAAAATTATTGATATTTAATGTTTTACGATAATAAGCAGCAATTTTGGGCGAACCATATAAAATTGTTGTATATCCATTCTGGAAACGGGATTCCTGAAAAGTTTTCAGCATAATTTCGTAACTTGTGCCATTGCAATCGCCTTGCGAGATTCCTATTATATTCTGTTCCATTTTATTTCGTTTTATGCTGGCAAATTTAATTTTTCTACATTTCAATAAAAACTTTTTATGAAAAATGAAAAGGTTTACTAAATTAGCATTTGGGGCGATAAATTGACATCGACTTAAATTTTATGTTAAAAACGAATTAAAATGAATAAGTTACGCGCATCGAAACAGATGCTCGCAAGTATGAATTTTATTTGCAAAAAGAGCAAACAGAAGCGATAAATGCGAAATTTGGTCTTAAATTTGCGGACTGAAAATGGGGACAATCTCAAATTACTTGAATAACGTCAAACACATATTTCTGCTTATATGTTGCATTTGCGCCATATCAATCAGCTATGGCAACGAATCGGCATTTAATGGCTTGTCGAGCAAGTATCAAGAAGATATTAAAGAAGGCGGCCAACTGCTTGATTTATGCAAATACAGCGAAGCCGAATCGCTCTTTTTAGATGTTTTCAACAACGACATCAACCGGCAAAACAAAGTGGCTGCCTGCTACAATTTGGCACAAACATACTTTATGCTTGGCGACAACAAGAAAGCACTATACTACGGATTGTTGGCGGTTAATAGTTCAACTATCAAAGACTCAATAGAACTAAATTTTAGAACCAACACACTTTTAGCCGCCATCTATTTAAGACAAAATGAAATAGCACTATGCGACACCTTCATAAACAGAAATCGCATACTATTTGGTAACGTGAAAAACGGCGAAGCAAAAGCCCTTTTTTACTACACATCGGGCAAATATCAACTGACAATCAACAATTTCCAAGCGGGATTAAGAATGCTGAAAATGGCATCAAACCATTATAGCAACTATATTATTAGCACCGAATACGGAAAAATTCTGCTCCAATATTGTAGGCTACACCAATACCGAAACGATTTTAGCACAGCAATAAAAAGCGCCGAAGAAGCTATGATGATTTTCACCAAACTCAACAACAACCTGCAAAAAGTTGAAGCTCTGAATATTATTGGTAACATTCAGCTTCAAAGCAAAAATTACGCATCGGCACTAAACTACTTTAATCAGGCCAAGACAATAAGCGATACACTGAAACTCGCAAAAGCAAAAATGCTTACAAATTTAAGCCTAACTAATTTGTGCTTGGCCCAAGATAATCTAAATATGGCCTTAAAGCATTTTCAGGAAGCTACCGACAATAATCAAGGAATAATTGACTACAACGCAATGTTTACTACTAACATTATGTTTAGCAAATATTACTTTCAACACAACGATTTAGACGCTGCCGCCTACTACCTGAACAAAGCCAAAGAAACTTGCAAAAAATCCAATTCATGGGAAAAGCTGTACACCTGTTACAAAATAAACGGCGACATTTTTCAACGCCGGAACGACATAAAACGTGCCTCGGAATGCTACCGAAACTCCATCGCATACGGCGACAGCCTGCTTGATGGCATCAGAATTATGACAACCGATACGCTGAGCCTTGACTTTGAAAACAATCGGCAAGACAATCTAATCAGATACCTGACCTCAGAAGAAGAGGTGCAAAAAACAACCATCAAAGACAATAAACTGATGATTAACAAACAGAAATCGAAAATAATGTCGTTCTTGGGCTTGTTTGTGATTTTCTTCATACTGATGTTTATGCTGATTTGGTCGTTCCTAATAAAAGCGCGCGACAACAAAGATTTGCAAGAAACCAACGAACGCATTATACTGCAAAACGAAGAGATTGAAGCCCAACGCCAACACCTTTTCGAGTATAATCAGGAGTTGGAACGGTTATCGATAATCGCACGCGAAACAAACAATGCCATTCGCATATTCGACAGCAACGGCAACACGACGTGGGTTAATCCGGGCTACACACGGCTACACGGCTTTACTTTAGACGATTTACAAGCAGACGGCTCATTAGGAATAGGCGACATCGATATTAAAAAAATCATTCAAAATTGGGATTTCAATAACCAATCAATCGAATTTGAATCGGAAATCAAAAATAAATGGAAAATAAAAATCTGGATACAAACCACTCTGTCGCCCGTAATCGATGAAGAAACACTGACAATCAAATCGTTAATAGCCATCGACACAAATATAACATCGCTCAAATTGGCGCAACAAGATATTATGTCGATGAACAAAGAAATCACCGACAGCATAACGTATGCAAAACGTATTCAGGAGGCTATGATGCCATCGTTCAGCATTTTACAAGAACACTTCCCAAAAAGTTTTATGCTATACAAGCCGCGTGCGATTGTAAGTGGCGATTTTTATTGGATAACCGAGCAAGACGGTCGTTTGATTGTTGTTTGCGCCGACTCAACGGGACACGGTGTTCCGGGCGCATTCCTCAGTCTGATTGGCATTTCGTTCTTAAGCAAGATTGTGAACGAACGTCGAGTCGTACAGCCATCGGTAATACTTAACCGATTAAGAGCCAACATTATAGAGCATCTCCACCAAAACGCAAACGATATGGCAGCAGGTGATGGAATGGACATGACAATAATTTCTATTGACAAATCGAGCAATATAATGGAATTTGCTGGCGCGATGAATCCGATTTACATCATCCGCGACAAACACATATTAGAGCTCCGCCCCGACCGCATGCCTGTTGGCTTCTACGACAACGAGTACCGCTCTTTCTCAACATCGCGCGTGCAAATTAAACCGGGCGACCAATTGTATATGTTCTCCGATGGCTACTACGACCAGTTTGGCGGCGATAACGGATTGAAAATGAAGACCTCGCGATTTAAACAGATACTGAAAAACTGCTGCGGACAAGATAACGAAACTCAAACCGCCATTTTGGAAAAAGAATTTGAAATATGGCGCGGCCGCTACGATCAAGTTGACGACATTATCATTTTGGGAATAGAAATCAGCTAAAAATTTGAAATTAATAACAAGCCATTAACTGTATCGCCAAATTAACCTTCCTATAAAAACAAATCATTCTCGCTTTTCATAGTCCCAAAACCTAAGGCAAACCGCCATGAAAGATTGTTTTTAAAGAAAATACGCATTCAACCGACATTAATACACCATTTTTATACACAAAAAAAGCGGGCAATCCTCAAAATAGTCCGCTTTTTGATCCGTAAGATTTGCAACTTACTGACAGTCAGTTATCTTTGCGGAAAGATAGGGATTCGAACCCTAGGAGCAATGTGACTCGCTCGCCGCATTTCGAGTGCGGTCCATTCGACCACTCTGGCATCTTTCCTCAAAAGCGGTGCAAATGTAATTATTTATCAATACAGCACCACCACTTACCTCAAAAAAAATTTTAAATGCTAAACAATTGGAAATTCCGCATTTGACTGCTTAAACCAGCTCAGCTGCCAAGTTTCCCAAAATATCAACACCGCCTACTCCAACCTATACTCATTAGGTGTAAGCCCGGTTTGCGTTTTGAAGAATTTTGAGAAAAAAGATTGATTAGGAAAATTCAATTCCAATGCTATCTCTTTGATTGTCATATCTGTATATTTCAACATCGATTTTGCTGACATTATAACAAATCCGTTTATCCATTCTGGCGCCGACCGCCCACTTACCTCCTTTACAATCTTTGACAGATATTTTGGCGTAACGCACAGTTTATCAGCATAAAAACTCATCATCCGCTGATTTTGATGATTGTCTTTTACAAGAATCATAAACGTCTCAAACATACGGCGACGACGTGAACTATCGGTTGCTGTAACCGCACCATCGGTTTGCATATAATTATCGACAAAGCTGGCAAACTGATAAAAAATTGACGAAATAACCGAACCTACACACTCGCGCAGATACTTCGCTGTACGGTCTGAAATGCTATAAATCAAATCGATATAACGTGAAAGGAGGTGCAGTTCGTCGTCGGCAACTTTTATGCAGGGAGTCTTCATAAGTGCTAAGGCCTCGGTGTAAAAAGCATTGAAGTCAATATCAACATTTGATATATAACTACTTGATACA
>CALBPW010000329.1 GCA_937899145.1 uncultured Bacteroidota bacterium | reverse complement strand
CTCTTCCGATCTGATATTGTAATTCCAGTCAATATCGCCCCACTCAATTTCAAATCGATACAACCTGCTGAATTACTGGCAGTTGAAGTAAAATCGAAAACCGAGACCATCAACCTGAAATGTAAAAACGGCAAACTCATCTGGAGCGAGCGCAAATGGCGTAAATTGCTGAGCAACAATGTTGGCGACACACTTTTCTACACAGCCACAATTGTTGATACTTTAGGCGAAACCGTGCGTTGCGCGCCATTTTATCAAGTAGTATCCCCCGACAGCATCGATTCGCACATCGCCTACCGGCTTATCAACACAGGCTATGTACTTTGGGACGAAATGGGCATCTATCAGCGTTGTCTCGAAAACTTCAAACAAAAACCGATAATCGAAAATAAATCAGTCGATTTCGCATGTATGAACTGCCACTCGTTCAGCAACCATAACCCAAACACGATGTTGCTGCACACACGAAAATTCAATGGTGGCACAACCATTCTTTACGATGGTAAAGTGCAGAAATACAACACAAAAACAAGCCTCTCAATGTCGGCAGGTGTTTACCCTTCGTGGAACCCGAACGGATACCTGATTGCAATGTCAACAAATTTTATTAGTCAAGTGTTTCATAACAACTACGAAAAACGCATCTATGTGTCTGATTCAAAATCAGACATCGTCTTACTAAATATGAAAACGCAGACACTAACCACTTGCCCGCAACTATCGACTAAAGCATTGGAAAACCTGCCGGCATGGGCGCCCGACGGCCGCACCCTATATTATATAAGTGCACCTGAGCGGAAAGGCAAAAAGGGATTTGACGAAGGATATTGGTACAGCCTTTTGCGCATCACCTACGACGAGGCAACCAACACTTGGGGAAAAGCCGACACAATAATTCGTGCCTCTGATGTCAAAGGCAGCATCACATTTCCTAAGCCATCGCCCGACGGCCGCTACATTGCCTTCACAATCGCAAGCCGGGGATATTTTACCCCATTTAATTCTGAAGCCGAAATCTGCCTGCTTGATTTAAAAACGATGCGGGCCGCCGTCTCCGAAAACATCAACAGTCCATGCTCCGAAAGCAATCACAACTGGTCAACCACAGGCCGATGGTTTGTGGTAAGCAGCAAGTATCCGGGCGGAATGTTTACAAAACCTTATTTTTCTCATTTCGATGGAAATGGCAATTTCAGCAAACGTTTTGTCCTGCCGCAAGCCGACCCCGATTTTTACGATAGCTTCGCCCTCAACTACAACAATACAGATTTTGTGACGGGCGAAATCGCAGCCTCGCCAATCCAATGGCGCGACGCCATTAAAGGCGATGCAGTACCCGTTAAAGCCGACCCGACAGTGAATATTGATGGACTATCGGGAGCAACTAAGAAAAATTGAAACTTGAAAACAAAAAAACTATTAGACTAATTAAACTGCCGAACGCTGATAAGTAACAAACAAATAAAATTCAATAACTTATAACTCAACAACTCAAAACTTCGAATGAATCCTCAAATAGATAAAATGTCACCATTCATAGTGATGGAAGTGCTTGAGCGCGCCAAAGCATTGCAACAACAAGGCGTTGATGTTATACACATGGAAGTTGGCGAACCCGATTTTGATATTCCGAAATGCGTGGAACACGCTACTATTCAAGCACTTACAGACTCGCAAACCCATTACACCCACTCGCTTGGCGACGCTGAATTGCGACAAACAATTGCCGATTTTCATAAAAAAGAATACGGAGTTGAAGTCAACCCCGATCACATTGTTGTAACAAGTGGCTCATCACCAGCCATATTGCTGGCTCTTATGGTTTTATGCGAAGCAAATGGTGAGGTTATAATGTCGAATCCGGGATACGCTTGCTATCGCAATTTCATTTTAGCTTGCAATGGTGTTCCTGTTGAAGTCAACCTAAAAGCCGAAAACGGTTTTCAGTTTGATGTCAATCTGGTACGAAAAGCTATAACGCCAAAAACACGTGCCATCTTTATCAATTCGCCAATGAACCCGACAGGCACATTGCTCAGCCCCGAAATAATGCGACAATTAGCTGCACTTAAAATTCCAATCCTTTCCGACGAAATTTACCACGGACTTGTGTATGAAGGCAAAGCACATAGCATTTTAGAATATACAAACGACGCCTTTGTGCTTAACGGCTTCAGCAAGCGTTTTGCAATGACGGGCTTACGGTTAGGCTATCTCATTGCACCTCAACAATATATACGGCAATTGCAAATTCTGCAGCAAAACCTTTTCATCTGCGCACCAAGTTTAGCGCAAAAAGCAGGAATAGCCGCAATGCGCCAAGCCGATACTGATGTTGAGACCATGCGCAACACCTACAACGAGCGCCGACAATATATGATTAGGCGTTTGCGCCAATTAGGATTTGTTATCCACACCGAACCACAAGGAGCTTTCTACATTTTTGCCGACGCGAGCAAATTCACCTCCAACTCGTATCATTTCGCATTCGACATTTTAGAAAAAGCGCATGTTGGCGTAACACCCGGCACCGACTTTGGCACTAATGGCGAAGGATTTATCAGATTCTCATACGCCAATTCGCTCGAAAACATCAAAATCGGACTTGACCGAATCGAAAAATATTTAAAAAACAACAACTTATAAACTTAAAACTTACCGACTTATAACTCAAATGCGCTACTTTCTAATTTTAGACTACAACGGAGCAAAATTTTGTGGTTGGCAGCGTCAGCCAAATCAAGACACTGTCCAAGAGCGCATTGAAAGAGCATTATCAACATTACTGCGCACAAACATTGAAATAGTTGGTGCAGGCCGCACCGATACTGGCGTTCATGCCCGCAACTATGTTGCACACTTCGATACTGAAACTGATAATCTGCATACCAACTCCGATTTCCTTTACAAACTCAACTGTATTTTGCCGTTCGACATTAATATTCAGCGCATTGCACAAGCCAAACCTGACGCCCATGCCCGCTTTGATGCAATCCGACGCACATATAAATACTACATCACCACACAGAAAGATGTATTCCGCTACACACTCACTCACCGTGCTAAAAACTTAGACATCAACAAGATGAATGATGCCGCCGCCAAACTGATAAACTATACCGATTTCACCAGCTTCAGCAAACTCAACACCGATGTCAAAACCAATAACTGCACCATATATGAGGCCTTTTGGACAGAAACCGGCAACGGACTTGTGTTTACAATCACTGCCAACCGTTTTCTGCGCAATATGGTGCGCGCCATTGTCGGTACTTTAATGGAAGTTGGATATGGTAAAATCAGTGTCTCTGATTTTTGCCAAATAATTGAAGCCAAAGACCGCAACAAAGCAGGCACCTCCGCCCCCGCCCAAGCTCTGTTTTTAGAAAAAATCGAGTATCCATATGACATTTGAATAATACTGATTACTAAGCAGATAACAAATCAAAAACCACAATTGGCAACACATAGCCATTTTTTTGAGAATCTTTTGTAAGTTTGTGCAACTCCGAACCAATGCTTTTGGGGCGGATTTGGTTTGTATAAAACGTTTAAACAATATTAAGTGAAGTAAAGAAAAAACTTAAACTAACACATTAATTAACAAAGCATTAGCTATTATTCTTGTCCAAATCAAAAGCCTGCAAACTGATGATTTAG
>CALBPW010000328.1 GCA_937899145.1 uncultured Bacteroidota bacterium | reverse complement strand
CGTGTGCTCTTCCGATCTAGCCGTTGCAGGTTTCGATATTGAACAGCTTGTGAAAGGCGCAGCCGATATGGAGAAGGCAACTAATGCCGATGTTGAGTTTGAGAAAAATCCGGCAGCCATTTATGCCGCAACTCGCAACGCCCTCTACCGCAAAGGAAAAGGCATCGAGATAACAGCAAACTACAATCCAAAACTGCACTATTTCGCCGAGTGGTGGAAACAACTTTATGGCGAAAGCGAGGGCAAAGAGCAAAAAGGAATTTTCCCGGCAAGTGTCGATTTCACTTCTGACTTGCACAGTATGGGACAATACATTCAGCAAGGGCAGCGCTGCTTGTTTGAAACTGTAATTTCAATTGATAAACCAAATTCGAGACTACAAATATCAGCCGACGATAAAAATCTTGACGGACTTAACTTCTTGGCCGGCAAGCACATCGACGAAGTGAACAAAATGGCGGAACTTGGTACAATTTTGGCACACGTTGACGGCGGAGTTCCAAATATTCGTATATCAATTCCGCAGTTGACAGCATATTATCTTGGTCAACTCATTTATTTTTACGAGATCGCATGCGGTATCTCAGGCTACTTGCTTGATGTCAATCCGTTTGACCAGCCCGGCGTTGAAGCTTACAAGAAAAACATGTTTGCACTACTCGACAAACCGGGTTATGAGGCTGAATCGAAGGCGATTAAAGAGAAACTAAACTAAAAAGCGATAAATTTGAAGTGAAAATCCGTAGCTGGTGAAGTTGCGGATTTTCTTTTTCTATTCAATTTGTCCAACCATTTTAAAAAATATTCCATCAATAATAATTACCCGATACAATTTATTTATACTTTTGCTCAAGTTGATGTTGAATATTAAAACATCTGTAAATCAATAAATTATGTTATCAGCGCCAATAAAATTGTTTTCAGGTACGGCTACTCGCTACCTTGCCGAAAAAATTGCCGACAGCTACGGTGTAACATTAGGCAGCACGTTAGTACAACATTTTGCCGATGGCGAATTTGCAACCTCATACGAGGAAACAGTACGTGGAGCCAACGCATTCATCATTCAATCAACATTCCAACCAAGCGACAATCTGCTTGAATTACTGCTACTTATTGATGCCGCTAAACGCGCTTCGGCTTACAAAATTATTGCAGTTATTCCTTACTTCGGTTTTGCCCGTCAAGATAGAAAAGACCGCCCGCGCGTGTCAATCGGATCCAAACTTGTTGCCGACTTACTAACAACCGCAGGCGTTTCGCGCGTCATCACAATGGACTTGCATGCCGACCAAATTCAAGGATTCTTCAACCTTCCTGTTGACCATTTGTACGCATCATCGATATTTGTACCATACTTGCGTAGTCAAAATATTGAAAACCTGACAATTGCAGCACCGGACATGGGCGGCTCAAAACGTGCCAACGCCTACTCGCAATATTTAGGTGTACCAATGGCAATTGGACACAAACACCGCGCAAAAGCCAACGTTGTTGACGAATTGCGCATTATTGGCGAAGTTAAAGACCGCAATGTCGTCATCATCGACGATATGATTGATACCGCAGGAACTATTACAAAAGCGGCGCAAGTTATTATGGATCAAGGAGCAAGAAGCGTTCGCGTGATGGCCACACACCCAATTCTTTCTGGTCCGGCCTACGAGCGTTTGATGGACTCACCAATAACTGAAATCATTACAACCGATACCATTCCTTTGAAGCAAGAATGTAGCAAAATAACTGTCCTATCGGTTGCAGACCTCTTTGCCAACACCATAAAAAGTGTTTATCAAGAGCGATCGATAAGCTCAAACTTCATATTCTAACAAATTCCGGCCACGCACAAAAAACGTGGCCAGTTTGTTTTTGTGCCACTCTATCTAAAAAATGGCGGTTGCAGAAATAATTTTTTCTGACAAACAGCAAAACAGAAATCAATCAATAAGTTATTCAACACAAACCGAAAAAATGCGCTATATTTGACACCTTAAAAAAACGGAAATGAGCGAAACATTTTTTTGCAATCAGAGTTACATCCCGGTTCGCATGCAGCCAAGCGAAACCGCTGAGTTGCAAACTCAAATACTTTTTGGCGAATTGTATTCTGTTATCGATTCTACTGAAAAATGGAGTCATATAAAAATTGAAAACGATAAGGCAGAAGGTTGGATAAATAGCAAACTGCTTGAACCTGTTGAAGATGAGCAACTTGGGCGATTGTTATCAATGGAGCGGCGCATTTCAAACCGTCCGCTCGATTTTGTAATTGTAGACGGACAATGGCAATTGCCATTACCTGCAGGAGCAGTTTTGTATGGACACGGACCAAATTATAATATCGAAATAGGTCAACATTTGTATTCGCATTATTCTGATAATCAATTTATTACCAATAAACAATTAGCTTTGACATCACTTGCTGAATCGTTTGTCGGCTCGCCATATTTGTGGGGTGGCAAAACAATGCTTGGCATTGATTGTTCTGGCCTGACGCAAGTTTTGTTTAGCACTGTCGGCATTCAATTGCCACGTAACGCATCGCAGCAAGCTGTTGTAGGTCAGCCAGTTTCGTTTGTTGGTGAAGCACAGTCTTGCGATTTGGCCTTTTTCGATAACGAAGATGGCAACATTGTTCATGTTGGAATGATTTTGGATAATGGCAGAATAATTCATGCTTCGTATGGTCGTGTTCGCATTGATGTTATCGACCATCAGGGCATTTTTAATCGCGACATCAATAGTTATACCCATAAATTACGGCTAATCAATAGAGTAATAAATGGTTAGTTTGTGTTATGAAGCGAAAATGAAATGGTTTATTCGCTAAAAATTAAAATCCCCTACCAATAATTTTGATAGGGGATTTTAATTTTATAATTGTTGT
>CALBPW010000327.1 GCA_937899145.1 uncultured Bacteroidota bacterium | reverse complement strand
CACCACTCGAGGTTTGAAAGAATCAGATATGGACATCATTGTTGATATGATTGATCGCGTGCTTGCTGACCCTGAAAATGAGAAAGTTATAGCAATTGTCAAAGCGGAAGTAAACGAAATGATGATGCCACGTCCAATGTTTGCGTGGTAGGAGTAAGGGTGATAAGAGGCGAGAATGTGAGGGTTTATAAAACTTAATCAGAACACTCATTTTTGACAATTAACTTCTCGACAATAAATCGTTCAGCATTTTATTAACATCTAAATACTCAAAAAGCTCAACCACAAAAAGTTGAGCTTTTGTTTTTTTTGTTAGAAAAAAATGCGACTAAAATCCCATTTTTTTAAAGATATATAATATTTTTACCTTTAGAAAGCGAATAGGTTTTGAATCGAATTAAACTCAATATAAGTGGCAAATGGCTGATAATTACAGCATTATTTGTTTGTGCGCTTGTCGTAAGTTGCTCAAAAGGCGATGTGAATACCTATACAAAAGAAGGTACTATCAAATTCAAAATCACCTATTTAAAATCAGAAAAGGAATATCCTGTTATAAGCCTTTTGCCAACAATGCTAACAATGCGTTTTAAAGATGACAAAGTTATACTTGACCTTGAAGGTTGGTTAGGCATATTCAAATCGTCGTTTATAAAAGATGAAAAAAACAATGCTTACACATTGCTTAAAATACTCAATAAAAGGTATTTATACGAATCGCCAGAAGGAGAGTCTTATTATGGTATCAGCGTTGATTCAGATATAAAAATAGTTTTTGAAGACAACACAAAAGAAATATTGGGATTTAAATGCAAGCGGGCACTTGTGCAATTACCTGACGGCACCAATTTTGATATTTATTATACACCAAAAATTAGAGTTGTAAATCCAACAGTTAACACACCGTTTGACAAAATCCCGGGAATGTTGTTGGAATTTAATCTTGATATGAATGGCATACCAATGCGATTGGAAGCAGTTGAATTTCATAACGAAAAAATTCCTGATGCCGCTTTTGACATTCCTGCCGAATATGTAAATGTGCCGCGCTCTCAAATGGACGAAATATTTTTCAGTATCAATAAATAGACAACAAAAAATGAATTTTGGCGTTTTCATAAAACTTCTAATTCAGAATAAAACAGAAATTAAGTATCTGACACTATAAAAATACTTGATATACAGCAACTAACAAACGAAATGGCTAAAAAACAGAATACTACCCAAACCGACGAAATAACACAAAACCCAAGCGACCGCCGACGCGTTATTGTTGGCTTAAGCATAGCATCAGTAACGGTTTATATCGCATTCGCATTCATATCTTACTTGTTCACTTGGCAAATCGACCAAAGCACACTCGATATTCCAGTAGACAAACTTTTTTTCAATTCAAACATTGTTGCCAGCAACTGGTCGGGCACGTTGGGCGCATTTTTAGCTCAACGCTTTATGTATCGTTGGTTCGGGCTTCCATCGTTTAGCTTGATAGTGATATTGTCGGTGATTGCGCTTAAATTGCTAAGAATAAAGGAATTACCTATTTGGCGAATCACAAAGCTGTCTATTGTTTACACAATTTGGTTTTCGGTAGCCCTCGGTTACGTTTTTCACCATGCAGCCTTTGCACCGGGCGGCATTCACGGATATTTTATAAGCGAATGGCTTAATTCAATTATCGGAAAACTTGGCACTGCAATTGTACTTGTAACATTGCTTTTCGTTATTTTATCGTTCACTTTCGATAGTTTTATAGCACGTAGCAAACAATTCGTGAAAAACCTATTTACCTCGAAACTTGTTGATACTGAGATGAAAACCGAAGGCGCAAATATCATCGAAAATAAAGGTTTAGACGATAATATTGATATTGATGAAATTGCAGAACCGATTGAAAATGAAGTAAATATAAGCGGATTGGAATCGGAAAATGATGACGAACCTATAGAAGAGTCAGAAAGCGGGGCGATTAAAATTGAAATTACCACCACCACAACTATCGATGATAATGCGGAAATAGACGAGTCGTTCGATAATTTGAACGATGTTTCGGCAACCATTGTTGAAACAGACAACACATCATCTAATGCGCGCAGTGTTGGTGGAGATAATTTCCATGTGATAGACACAACAATAAGTACAGAATCCGAAGAGTCTTCAGCAATAGAAAATACTGACGCTGAATCAAATGGTGATGTGGTAATGGATGTTACTCAAAATGAGGAAGAAACAC
>CALBPW010000326.1 GCA_937899145.1 uncultured Bacteroidota bacterium | reverse complement strand
AATATATATCTTTTAAATTATATTTATTATTATAGCAAGGTGGTATTATGAATCCTATTCCATTTTTATATGAATTAATTGGAAAAAATATATTAGTTAGATTAAAATGGGGAATAGAATATAAAGGTGTTTTAGTTTCTTTTGATAAATATATGAATTTACAATTAAGAGAAACTGAAGAAATTATTAATCATGAAGTTAAAGGTTCACTTGGAGAAATAATAATAAGATGTAATAATGTTTTATTTGTAAAAGAATTTGAAAGTACACAAAAATAGATTTTTCATATATAATTCCTTATAGAATACCTGCCTGTCTATATTTTGATATATATTGTAAATTTTTTCATTCATAATTATATGATTTTTAATAAATTAGTTTAGTTATACCACAACAAACTAACTCGCCCGATGGCTACTGGAATTTTGCTATCGGCTGTTCAAAAATAGAAATTTATAGATGTAATTTACGATTGTTTAAAATTTGGCTGCTTTTTTCTTTATTTTTTTCGTCCGCCAAAATCGTACGCAAACCTGACCATCAGCAATTCAGAAAACTCGTAGCCCGATTCGGTGCTTAGACCATATACAGCCTCATGGTTTTGCAGCTCGGCGCCAATGCCCAAATTGAAGTGGCGGAATCGCACACCAAACTCAGGTGCAATAAAAGCGCCTGTTATGTCGCCAACTGTGATGCCGAGTCTGAAATTCAGATAGGGCGATATGCGCTTCTGCAACATATCGAACCGCACTGCGGCAAACTCAGTAGCCGAAACAAACGAGTAGTCGTCGCTTTTGTAGAACAACGAGCCAAAATTCAGTTGCATTCCGCCACCAACAAACCAATTGTGGTTTATCTGATAGCCGTGTGTGGTGCCAAAACTATACGATTCCCAATCGTCGCCATTTGAGACATAGTGTATAAATCCTGAACCGCGGTAGCCTTTAGTCGGAAATTCCGATTTTTCTTGTGCCGATGCGCCTATTGCAGCAATCATCAAAACGGCAATGTATAACTTTTTCATAGCTTTTTGTTGTTAAATAGTTAATACTGTGGGTGTTTATTGCGCAATTTTGTTTCCCGTCAGCAAAAATGAAAGCAGGTTGTTTCAAAACGTGGGACATGTTGGAGTTTTTTTTAAATCTTTCATTAGTTTTGTTTTAAACAGATAATAAGCACTGCAAAAATGACTACTCCATCTTTATTCAAAGAGTATATTTGGCTTGTAAACACTATTTACGAAGCAGGAAGAATATCGCTAAGCGAGATTAATGTCCGTTGGCTACGAACCGAGATGAGCGGCGGGGTTGAACTTGCTCGCAGCACCTTCAATCGTCATAAAGACGCCATTGAGGACATCTTCGACATCATCATCGACTGTGATAGACAAGATGGTTACAAATATTATATTGCCAACAATGAGGTGCTGAATAATAACACTGTCCAAAATTGGATGCTCTCAACTTTGAGCGTCAGTAATGTGTTGAGCGAGAGCTTGGCATTGCAAAATCGCATTTTGCTCGAAAATATACCATCAGGTGGCCAGCAGCTACAGTTGGTTATCAAGGCGATGCGCGAAAGCAGGCGAATCAGCGCAGAGTATCGTCGCTATGGTGCCACCGCAAGCAAGCAATTTACATTGGAGCCTTATTGCGTCAAGCTCTACCGCCAGCGCTGGTATCTGCTGGCAAAATTGTCGAACGGGAATATGGGGATTTTCTCGCTCGACAGGTTTGTGCAGATAATGCCTACCGATGATAATTTTATGATTGACAGTGATTTTGATGCCGCCGAATATTTCAGCGAGTGTTTTGGCATTGTTGTATCCGACCCCACTCCGGCGCAGCGCATTGTGGTGCGGGCATTTGACAGTGAGCGTTATTTTCTGCAGAACTTGCCAATCCACCATTCGCAACGGTTAATTGCCGAAACGGCTGATTATGCTGATTTTGAACTTTTTATGCGGCCAACAATGGATTTTTCAGGATATATGCTTTCGCGGGCGTGTCAGGCAAAAATCATTGAACCACAATGGCTTGCCGACGAAATTCATGATATGCACTTGGCATCGGTGCAGATGTACGAAGAGAATGAATAGTTGCCTTGGTGCACTTAGTCGCCAAAACGGTTTATCGAATTGTTGCCAAGCTGCATCAATAATTTTGCGGGCAAATAGTGGATGTTACATTTAGCATGATGCGATATAGTATTCTATCTGTTGCCCGTTGGATTTCAGATTATGAAACAATTGGCGGATTGTTTTATGAGGCGCAAAAAGACATATTAGAATTAAATGGAGAAATTGATAATCATTATAAAATATATGAAAAAATTAAAAGAAATTTTAAAAAATGTGATACGGAGATAGCTAAAATAAACAATATAGATAATAATTGTAAATCAAATCAAAAAAATTTAGAGGAGATAAAAACAAGGATGACAAGAATTGAAGATTATTTAAACGAAAACAAAAATCAAATAAATAATTTTCAAAGAGAAAGTCTACAAAAAATTGAAGAAGAAAAAAATAAGCTTAATAATGCTAACGAAAATGAATACAAAAAAATGATAGAAGAACAAAAAAATAAAAATTTATTATATACTCAACAAATAGATGAATTAAAAAAAAAGCAAAAAGAAGATACA
>CALBPW010000325.1 GCA_937899145.1 uncultured Bacteroidota bacterium | reverse complement strand
GCAACATTGGAGCGCGGTTTGGCAATTTGCCCCGACGATAACAAAGCTATTATGGTTGAGCTTATCAACCACTATATTATGAATAACGAATCGGAAAAAGCACTTGATTATCTATCGCAAGCGATTGAGAAAGACCCAAGCAACAAAACTTATTACTTTGCAAAAGGTTCGTTACTCGATAAGATAAACAGCCCCGAAGAAGCAAAAGCATCATACGAAAAAGCAATCGAACTTGACCCTGAATATTTTGATGCATGGTTTAATTTAGGAATCCAAGTTTACAACAAAGCAGCCGAAATGGCAAAAGCCGCAAACGATATTCCTGCAAACAAGCCAAAAGAGTATGACAAAGCCATCAACGAGGCGTTTGAGCAAATGAACAAATCAGTTCCTTACTTTGAGAAAGCCCACAGCTTTAATGCAAAAGATGAGTACACAATGCAAGTGCTGAAAGAGTGCTACTACAAACTGCGCAGCTCGCACCCTGAGTATGGCGACAAATACAACGCCATCAAAGCTGAACTTGACGCTTTGCAGAAATAGTAATTTTCTCATTTAAAAAACGACGGTCTTTCCACATCGGAGAGGCCGTTTTTTTTATTGGTGAACTGGTGAGTCGGATAATCGGTGTCCTGATAGATGTCAGCAATCGGCTTTTTTTTCTAAACCCAACTCCGACACACTACTTTTCCAATCAAAATAATTCCTTTTCTTTGCGTCAGAATTTAAATGATACAATAATGAAAGTAGAAAACGGAAAAGTTGTTTCAGTAACCTACGAGCTGAAATACGACGATGCAGATGCAAAACTTATCGAGGTTTGCGAAAAAGAACGCCCACTTACATTCCTTTTTGGCGCCGGACACATGTTGCCGCATTTTGAAAAGAACTTAGATGGTAAAGAAAATGGCGAGATTTTCGATTTTGTGCTTACTGCCGACCAAGCATACGGACAAGTAACCGAAGATGCCATTGTTGATGTGCCGATTGATGTGTTTAAAGACGAGAAAGGCAAAGTTGACGAAAAACTGATTGCCGTTGGCAACACCATTCCTATGATGGACTCGCAAGGAAACAGCTTGCACGGAGTGGTTGTCTCATCAACCGGTAAAGCTGTGAAAATGGATTTTAATCACCCGCTTGCCGGCGCCGATTTGCATTTCAAAGGTAAAATTATCGACGTTCGCGAACCAAAGCCCGAGGAACTACAAGGCGGCTGCGGTGGTTGCGGCGGAGGTTGCAATAGTGGCGGAAGCTGTGGAAGCGATTGCGGTGGTTGCCGCTAATTTGATTTACAACCTGTGAGCGCCACTCACAACTTTAAACACACAAAAAAACTCCCGATTTCAAACTGAATTCGGGAGTTTTTTTTATGCTGTTATGTTAACTGTCTTATTACCAACCAAGTTGATAAGCGAACAACAGCGGTGCTACAATTGTAGCGTCTGATTCAATAATGAAGCGTGGAGTATCTTTCGATAGCTTGCCCCAAGTAATCTTCTCGTTTGGCACAGCGCCTGAGTATGAACCATACGATGTTGTGCAATCGCTAATTTGGCAGAAGTACGACCAAAGTGGAGTGCCTTTCCAACCAAGGTCTTGTTCCATCATCGGAACAACGCAAATTGGGAAATCGCCAGCTGTACCGCCACCAATCTGGAAGAAACCAACACCAGCGCCGGTCGCATTCTCTTTATACCAATTGGTAAGGAAAATCATTGTTTCGATACCATTTTTAATCATCGATTTTGAAGCGTCAAACTCGCCCCTGATGCAGTGTGCGGTGTAGATGTTTGCTGTGGTGCAATCTTCCCAAGCAGGAACAATGATAGGAATATTCTTCTCACAAGCAGCAAGCACCCAACTGTCTTTCGGGTCAATCTCGTAGTATTGCTCAAGTACGCCGCTGCGCAATAGGCGATAGATAACTTCCCAAGCAAACAAACGCTCGCCTTTTGCCTTCATATCTTTCCAGATTTCAACCAAATGGTCTTCCAAGCGGCGGAAAGCCTCTTCTTCAGGAATGCAAGTGTCGGTAACACGGTTGTAGTGGTTGTTAAGCAGCTCGTGCTCTTGTTCAGGTGTAAGGTCGCGGTAGTTTGGAACGCGATAGTAGTGATTATGAGCCACAAGGTTCATCACATCTTCCTCAAGGTTATTGGCTGAGCAGCAAACAATCTGAATCTTGTCTTGACGAATCATCTCGGCAAGTGACAGTCCGATTTCGGCAGTACTCATTGCGCCTGCCATCGCAAGCATCATTTTTCCGCCTTTTTTCATGTGTGCATCGTAAGCCTCAGCCGCATCAACAATGCAAGCCGAATTGAAGTGGCGATAGTGATGCTTGATGAATTGTGAAACAGGTCCTTTATTTTCCATATTCAAAAAGTTTTAAGTTTTTTATATTAAAATGATTCTAATAATCTGCAAATATTTGAATTTCAAAATGTTTGGCGAATTGTATAGTTGATTTCCCAATTCACAAAATATTTTCACATCTTATCGTTGTATCCTAAAATATTCAGCATCTCATTGACTGACTGCTCGTTACGGAAAACATAGTCGATAAAATTGCCTTTTTCGTCGCGGTCAACAATTACGTGCTTGGGCGCGGGGATAAGGCAATGCTTGATACCACCGTAGCCACTTATTGAGTCTTGATACGCGCCTGTGTGGAAGAATCCTAAATAGAGCGGTTCTTTGTCTTTATCGTTAAATGTGGGCAAAAGAACTTCTTGGTTCATATCCTCCGAATTGTAATAGTCGGAATGGTCGCAACTGATGCCGCCAATGTTGACTTTGGCATACTCATTCTCCCATTTGTTGATAGGCAGAAGAATGAATTTTTCGCAGATTGACCACGCGTCGGGAATGGTGTTCATCAAACTATTATTGATAATATACCAACGTTCTTTGTCGTTTTGTTGTTTTTGTTCGATAACTTGGAAGATGATGGCGCCGCTTTCGCCAACAGTGTATTTTCCAAATTCGGTGTAAATGTCTGGGTCAGGGATGTTTGCATTGATGCAAGCGTCTTTTATCACCTTCACAATCTCGCGAATCATATACTCATAATCGTACTCAAAGCCAAGGTGGTTGCGAATCGGGAAACCGCCGCCAAGGTCGAGGCTGTCAAGGGTGTCGCATTGCTTGCGCAGCTCGCAATAGAGTTTAACGGCTTTGTTGAACTCGCCCCAGTAGTAAAGGCTGTCTTTTATGCCCGAATCGACAAAAAAGTGTAACATTTTAAGTTCGATGTTCGGGTTGTCTTTTATTTTCGATTTGTAGTAACTCAAAATCTCAGTATGCCGGATGCCAAGGCGCGAGGTGTAGTAAGCGCTTTGCGATTCCTCGTCTATCGCCATGCGCAGGCCAACTTTTAGTTTGCGGTCGCCAGCAATGTCGATAATGCGTTGCAACTCTTTGGCTGAGTCAAGAATGATGATGCTATTTTCGAATCCAAGCGACTGAATGTGAAGTATCTTTTTAATGTAGTCGTCTGATTTATAGCCATTATGGATTAGCGTACGCGATTTGTCGAGTTCGCCTTTGTGATAAAGTTTTTCAAGCAAATCGATGTCGAAAGCTGAACTGGTTTCGAGGTTGACATTATGTTTGAGCGCAGCGTTTACCACGTGGTGAAAGTGGCAGCATTTGGTGCAGTAGCAGTATTGGTATTTGCCTGTGTAATGATTGGCATTGATAGCGCGATTAAAGAGGTTGCGGGCTTTTTTTATCTGCTCGCCAATGCGGGGCAGATAAACAAGTTTGAATGGAGTACCATATTTTTCAATCAGGTATTTAAGCGAAATTCCGTGAAAAGCTAAATAGCCGTCTTTAAGGTCAAATCCCTCTTGAGGGAAGTAGTAGCTTTGCTCTACCAAATCAAAATAGGTGTTTTTCATTTCTACTTTTACTGCATAAAAATTTGTTTCAAAATTGAGCCGCAAAATAAACCTATTTATTTTATTTAGAAGTTATAAGTTTTAAGTTTTTTTGAGTTTAAATTTTACACAAAAGCCGATTGCTGATAGTTGCTGCTGATAAAAAATCCTTTTAAACACACTTTCGGCACAATTTTTGTCTGTCAATCAACCAACTTTTAATGACTTGAAACTGATGATAGATTTCTCTAATCTTGACAAACCAGCCGTTATAACCAAATGGCACACATATACTTACGCTGAATTTCAACAACTTTCGCAGCAATATGCCGCATACTCGCGCAACACTGAAAGTGATAAGATTGCAATCTTTGCCGAAAACCGCTCAGAGTGGATTTTTGCTTTTTACGGCGGCTGGCTCAACAGCAAAATTGTTGTGCCAATCGACCATACAGCCTCAGTTGACGATGTGGCTTATATGCTCAACGATAGCCAACCGGGTGTTGTCTATTATAGCAACGAAAAGAGCACAACTATTATAGAGGCAAGCCGAAGGCTCAATTATCAGCCAAAATTTGTTTGTCTTGATGATGTTGCTTTACCGCAAGTATCTGAATCAGAATATATTAAACGCGATTACCCCGACAACAAAACTGCAA
>CALBPW010000324.1 GCA_937899145.1 uncultured Bacteroidota bacterium | reverse complement strand
ATGACGGAGTATATGAAACACTTGAAGTTTTGAACCGTAAATATAAATTGTATATTGTTACAAACGCACAGCGAGGTTATACGGAAAAATTATTTGCGGCAACAGGTATATGCCCGTTTTTTACAGACTGGCTGTGTTTTGGTGATACAAATTCACAAAAACATATTACAATGTTGAAGCTTATGTTTCGCGGTTTGCAATCAGCGAAAAACCAACAATGTATAATGTAGCTTTTCAGGTTACACGAAAAAATATGTCGTTTGCAGAGCAACTTAATCATATTCAAGGTGCTCTGAAAGAGTTTAACAACACACGCATTGAGCAGGCAAAGCCCGTTTTTGTGCGCTATTTTTTAAGCGATGCTGCCAATCAACTGAATCTATTGCAACGCTCGCTTAACAATACGCCTTGCGCCGTATCAATTGTTGAGCAAGCTCCGCTCAATGGCACTAAAATCGCATTGTGGTGTATCTTCCAGACCGATGTCGAAATTGAATCCTCAGCCGACGCGTTTATTGTTAAACATAACGGCTATTCACACATTTGGAACACTTGCCTGCGTAGTTCACACGGTAAAGCCGAAGAACAGACCGAAAAGCTAATTGGCGACTACCGCGAACTGTTGCGAAAACACAATATTACTATAGCCGACAACTGCATTCGCACTTGGTTCTTCATTCAAAATATTGCAGCAATCGGCAATTCAGTTTCCGAAGCCTGCAAATCGACTTTCGAAAAAATGAACGTCAAACGGCCAATCACCAATCTTGTTATTGAAGGCAACCATAGCGATGCCAAATATATTGCCAGCCTTGACGCATACGCGCTAAAAGGCTTGAAATCAGAACAAATAAGCTATCTGAAAGCCGATGCTGCCAATGTTGATGGCACAGCAATACAATATGGCGATAGGCGTCAAATAATAGTTAGCGGTGCAGCCGAAAAAAATGCCGAATTTGAATACGATGTTTGCAAACAAGCTGATTATGTGATTGATAACATTGCAACACTTTTGGCAAAAGCCGAAGCCTCACTTTCCGATTTAGCTTCGGTTATAATCTACTTGCGCGATTATTCTGATTACAAAGTTATCAAGGCTTGGGCTGACTATCGCTTGCCCGATGTCCCTAAATTTTTTGTGCAAGCAGCAACTGGCTCAAGAAGCCAACTGATTGCAATTGAAGCTGAAGCTATAGTTGAAAATAGAAACGAAAAATTCGCAGAGTATTGATATTCAGGGGTTTGAAAGAAAAAAACATTTGTAAAGTCATAAAAATTTTAGCGATTTGTTACAATTAGTTAAATTTGTAATCAAAACATTGTAAGAATGTCTAAGTATCTTGACCCGAAAGCCGATTTGGTATTTAAAAAAGTGTTTGGCCAGCATAAAAATCTTGTAAAGAGCTTGCTTAACGCACTTTTGCCATTGCCCGACAAGATGCAAATTGAAGAGGTAGAATATCTTACACCCGAAAATATTCCAGAAAATCCTGCAAAAAAATATTCGATAGTAGATGTCCGTTGCACCGACAATTACGGACGCCATTTCATAGTGGAGATGCAATCGTATTGGACGCAGGAGTTCTTCTCGCGCACGGTGTTTAATGCCGCTGCAGCCTACGCCAATCAGCTTGGAAAGGGAATCTCGTTTATGGAGTTAAAAGACGTTTACGCCTTGAGTTTAGTTAACGAAGAGTCGTTTTGCTTCTCCAACGATGATGACTGCATACAAGAATATTACCTTACAAATAAGAAACACACTGAGGATATTCACACAAATATATCGTTGGTATTTGTAGAATTGCCCAAATTCAAGCCGTCAAACAAAGGCGACAAGGTGATGAAAAACCTGTGGCTGAAATTCTTGACTGAGATAGACGAAAATACCATTCGTAACCATTTATTAAATTGTCTCCCTGCATATATGGTTCCGCAAAGATTTGTGGCGTTGGAAGAAATTCCGTTAAATCACAGTGGTAAAGTAGATAAAGCAAAACTTCCCAAACCTATGGCAAACTCTTTTATCAAAGCTGAACCTGTGCGCAATTTCCTGGAAGAGCGCATTATTAATATGTATAAGGAAATACTGAAAACAGAAAATGTAGGAAGATCTGATTCGTTTTTTGAACTCGGCGGAAATTCGATTCGGTTAATGAAACTGATTTCCGGGCTTGCCGATCTTAAACTAAAAGCTGCGGATGTTTTCGCTTATCCGTCGGCGGCGGCACTTTCCGGATTTTTACTGGACGATATGCGAAAGGTGGAGAGGGGCAGGATATGCTCGCTTATGGAGGATGGAGACAGTAATAAACCGGCAATTTTCTGTATGCCACCTTCCGGCGGTATGAGTATTTGCT
>CALBPW010000323.1 GCA_937899145.1 uncultured Bacteroidota bacterium | reverse complement strand
AAGATAAGATGAAGAATATTATCATTGCAGCAGGATATGCCACACGCCTATATCCATTGACAAAGGATTTCCCAAAACCTCTTCTCAAGATAGGCGAGAAGTCAATCTTGGAACGATTAATGGATGATGTGGACAGTATTGAAGACATCAATGAACATATCATCGTGACAAACCATCGTTTCGCACCGATTTTCGAGGAATGGAAGGCAAAGACCAGCTATAATAAACCCATCAAGATTATTGATGACGGGACGACTGACAACGAGAACCGGCTCGGAGCTGTTCGTGACCTGTTGCTTGCCGTAACAGGCAGCCCTGACGGACAACCTATCGACGATACCGCATACATTGATGATGACCTTATGGTACTTGCCGCAGACAATCTGCTTGACTTCTCCCTGCAAGGGTTTGTTGATTTCTTCAAAGAAAAGAAAACATCTATCATCATGTGCCATCATGAGCCTGAGCTGAAGAGACTGCAACGTACTGGTGTCATTGCCGTTGATGATAACATGAGGGTCCTGAAGATGCAGGAGAAACCGGAAGTACCGGTTTCCAATTGGGCTGTACCACCTTTCTATATTTACAAAAGAGAAGACCTGCCACTCATCAAAGACTGCATGAGCCACGGATGTGGCTTTGACGCACCAGGCAATCTGGCACACTACCTTACAGACAGGACACCTATGCATGCATGGCGCATGCCTGGCAAACGCTTCGACATCGGTTCACTCGACAGCTACCACGAAGCACAAACCTTGTTTGGATAAGTGAGAACGTAAATTTGCGACAACGCATCAAAATCTCTTATCGTCAGATAGCCACTTTGATAAAGCAGTGGAATAATATTCGGATTATCAGGACGATAGTCGGTTATCTCGCCAATGGTAACCGAAACGCCTTTGGAAAGTTCTTTGAAGTCAATCTCATTTTCAATGGCGTTAAGTCTTTTTACAAGAAATGTTGGTGTGCCGGTAGCAAACCAAAAGAACTTGAACGTTTTGGAAGCCAACGCATTAAGTATACTAAACGGATTGAACATATCGGTCATGTTCTCCGAAAAATGGTATCCGTCGTAGTATTTTTTTAGCAGTGCGACACATTCATCGTATGATATTTTGTTATGCTCCGCCATTGCCGTAATATGCTCCGTGAAGTCGCGCAACAACTCATCTTTAGAGATACCGCAAATTGTTTCGTATCGCATATCGAGCGAAATGTCGAATAATTGATTCAAATCGCTGAAAATGGACACTTTAGAGAATTTTGTTACGCCTGTGAAAAATACGAATTTCAAGTGCTCATCAAGTTTTTTCAGATTACCGAAGAAACCTTTGAAGAGTGTTCTACTTTGTTCTATAACAGTATCATTATCAAACGTTTCGAGCAATGGCTTGTCATATTCGTCAACAATAACGACAACACGTTTGCCCATCTGTTCGTGGGCGCGTATTACAATGTTGTAAAAACGACCAGAAATTGTCTCGTTAGGATTCACGCATCCATAAATCTCTTCCCATTGTGAGATGTGCCTATCGAGCATTTTCTCCAAATACTCAGCCGAATTATATTTTTCCCCATTGAAATCGAAATACAATACAGGATATGCCGTCCATTCGGTTTCAAGTTTTTCGATTGCCAAACCTTTGAAAAGTTCCTTATTACCCTCAAAATACGCCTTCAACGTGCTGCATAACAGGCTTTTACCAAATCGTCGTGGGCGGCTGAGAAAGTATACTTTAGCCTCTTGCACAAGGTTGTAAATAACTTCCGTTTTATCTACGTAGAGGTATCCGTCTTCGCGGAGACCCTTGAATGTCTGTATTCCGATAGGTAGTTTTTGCATGGCGTAAGTGCATTGATTAGCGCAAAGTTACGAAAAATTACTTGCAGATAAGACTTCTGATTTTCATAGACATGAACTCGTATTATACTCACCACACGACCATAAGTTGTTATACATGTATTTTGTTCGTCTGCACTTCAATATCATTCGTTAAACTGCCAACACTTTTCTATTTTGCCTTTTTTGATAGCGATTTTTACAATGCCAATATGAAAACTGGCTCTCATTTCCCATCAAAAAAAGCATTTTGAAAAGTAGTTTTTCAATAATTTTGCCCAATCGTTAGATTTTCAGTATGCAACAAATACAAAAATTCCTAAATTGTCCGTTAGAGCGAGAAAACCATAACATCTGGCTTACAGGTTGTTTCTACGGAATAGCTGTGTTTATGCTTTTAGCTCTGCTTCAGCCATTTGGGATAAACGAAACATACGGCATTGGCAAATACATCAGGCTGATACCATTTGGGGTGGCAACTTGCCTAAGCGTGGTTGGCACATGCTTTTTGCTGAAATTTATTGCAAAAGATTTCTTTAATAGTGAAAAATGGAATGTTAAAAAAGAGATAGTTTTCAACATTGCCACTGTTTCCATTATAGCGATATGCAACTTAGCGATATTTGTAACAGAATATGATTACGGCCTGAACAAATGGATAGTATGGTGCGCCATCTGGCAAACATTTGCAATAGCAGCCTGCGTAATTGGTTTGCGGTTGCTGCTGGGGCAGAAAAACGTTTCAGTAAGCCCCAATACTGTCAATAATAGCACTGCAAATCGGACAGTTACAATAAAAGGAACAGGCAAAAACGATTTGCTTACCATTCCAGCATGCGAGTTGCTATATATAGAATCCGACAAAAATTATTGTAAAGTTACAACGACAGACAAAACTCTGCAAATACGACTGACAATAACCTCAGCCGAGGAGCAACTTGCTGACAGCAAACAATTTATTCGTTGTCATCGGGCATATATTGTCAACCGAGATAAAGTTATCAGCATTGATGGCAGTGCCACTACAGGCTACAAGCTAATTTTGTCGGGCACTGAAACCAACGTTCCCATTGGCCGATCTTACACCGACAACTTTAACAATATTATTTCGAAAGGCTAAATTCCAACCATTTTTTCGTCCCAAAAAACAGCTGTTCGTCCCACGGACACGGTGAGTGTACCCAAAAACCGCACATCCGTCCCCGCTTATTGCTGGCTCAAAAACAAAGCTTTTGTTTTGTGCCATCAATCGGGATAGAAAATGATAGAATCGCTACTCATCGGACTTAGTACAAGTGCATCGTGCTTAGCATCGTGCGGCAATATTATTTTATCAATAATAATGGCCGAGCATAAAAGCATCAGCAAATCGTTTGTGATGTTGGGTTGCTTTATGGCTGGCAGACTATTGATATATAGCGCAATTGCAACCATAACATCGCTCCTAACCTCTATTGCCTACATATCGCCTAAAATAACTGCCATAAATCTGCTTGTTTTGGGAATACTTATGCTGATGTACAGCATCGGCAAGACCAAACAAATCTGTCTCAACCACAAATTCACCCGACGGATTTACAAAATATGCCAAGGACAGATTAATATAATATCGTTTGCGGCAGGATTTCTCTCGGCTGTCAATATTTGTCCGCCCATCATCAGCTTGATAGGCAACGCCATAAGCACAAAAGAAGTGTTTGCCAGCTTTGCCCTGTTTTTTATCGGCTCATCGGTGTTTTTTCTGCCGTTGCCTCTTGCTGGCGCAATAAAAAACAAAAGTGCAGTGACAAAAATCGGCAAATCGGCGGCCGTGCTTGCCGGATGGGTTTTTATAATGAAAGGATTAACAATAATCATATCATAAAATTTTAACAACTATGAATAAGAAAACAAATTACTGGGGAACAGGTAGCATTGGTAAAAGCATTTTGCTATTTATCCCGATGCTGCTACTGATAATGTTGATGATGTTTGGCAGCGCAAATGGCAGCGACAGCATAACACAAATCGCCCGCCTATTGACAATAATATTTTTCGGCGCAATTTTCTTTCTGATAATCTACACTGGAAAAAACGACAAATGGCGGGCAATGGCGTTCGTTGTTTCGGCGCTATTGTTTTGTATCTCGTTCATCAACAATCTGATAGCAGAGCGCGGAAGTATGACGTTTTCAAATGCCGAAGAGCTGTCGTGCACCATTCCGTTTTGCCACATCGTAACCCCAATGATGATTATCCCGGCAGCCGTGAAACAGACAATTTTGTTTCCGGGTAGCCTTGTCGAGGGTTTTGCCTCAATATCGGCAATGCTGGTTATTGTACTATGCTCGTGCATTGTACTGGGGCGCGGATTTTGCAGTTGGGGCTGTTTTTATGGCGGTTGGGACGATGGCACAAGCCGACTGAAAAAGACGCCCGTAATCAAAAAAGTGAACAATAGTTACAGATGGTTCTCGTTTGCAATGCTGATTATCATGGCGTTATGGTCGGCCGAAGCTGCTGAGCCAACCTATTGTAGCTGGCTGTGCCCGTTCAAAGCTGTAACCGAAAACGAGCGCATTGTTGACACTATCACATTGATTAAGAACATCATATTCACACTGACATTTGCCGGTCTGGTAATTGTATTGCCCATTCTAACAAAAAAACGAATCCAATGTGCCACCTTCTGTCCGATGGGTGCTTTGCTGTCGCTGTTTAACAAAATAAACATCTTTGAAGTTAAAAACAACACCACCGTATGTATCAATTGCGGCAAATGCGACAAGGCTTGCCCGATGCTTGCCATCGAGCGTCATTGCCCGACAATAACATGCTCAAAATGTGGGAAATGCGTAGATGCGTGCCCAACCGGAGCAATGAAATTCCACATCAAAGGCACACCAATCAACAAGCACACAACAATAGCACGCACACTATTCATATACCCTGCCTACACCTTCCTTGTAACCCTCTGTGGCGGAAGTGTAGTCAACGGATTGGCACTCATCATAAACTTCATTATATAATTGATTATGAAAAAGATAATATCACTATTGGCACATTTTTGGGCTTCGCTCGGCACACTCATCATTTTAGTAACCTTCATCGGGCTTGGCTCTTGGCAGCAACTGACGCTTAAACTGCCATTCATGCATATCGATCCTCAATATTCAGGCGGTGACGTAATCGACACCATAACCCGTAACAATCTGAAAATAAGCATACACGAAAATGTTTTCCCCGGTGTTTTTCGGGAAAGCCGAACAGGTTTTGTTCAAATTGATGTAAACCAATGCTCCTGCGACACCATCAAAATAGATTCGATATTGATAAACAATCAGATAACATCGATAACTGCAACTGCCGACAACGCCACCGCCGACAACTTTGAAATTGCCGCCTTCACAAAACTTGCCGACCGATGGATATTCAGGCTCAAAATCGAAAAATAATTTCGGCAATTAATATTAGAACAGGAAAGGCTAAACCTATGTTTTACACAGATTTAGCCTCTTTTTCTTATAATTAATGACATGTACACAATCAGAATAATCCGACAATATTGCCATCTACGTCAATGTCAATATTCTCAGCTGCAGGGTGCGTAGGCAATCCTGGCATGCGCATCATCTCGCCAGTGAGCGGTATGATGAAGCCTGCGCCTGATGCAAGTTCTACGTTGCGCACTGTAATGGTGAAGCCCGTCGGACGACCTATCTTCTTGGGATCATCGGATAGCGACTTCTGTGTTTTAGCTATGCACACTGGCAGTCCAGCCATACCCAAATCTTTGATGCGCTGAATATCTTTTTTCGCTTGTGCTGAATATTCTACGCCATCAGCACCATAAATCTCTGTCGATATGCGATTTATCTTCTTTTCTATTCCTTCTGACCATTTATATATTGGCGAGAAATTGCTTTCGCCTTTGTCGATGGTATTCACTACGGCTTCGGCAAGTTCGGTTGCACCATCGCCACCTTTTGCCCATACATCGGCCAAATGAGCCTCTACGCCAAGTTCGGCACAGCGAGCTTTGAGCGCATGTATTTCAGCTTCAGTATCATCGGTAAAGTGATTGATAGCAACGATAGGAACTACTTTGAATTTGCGCATATTCTCTATGTGCTTTTCCAAATTGGCCATGCCGCGTAACAATGCGTTTACATCTTCTTTTTTCAAGTTTTCAACATCTACACCACCATGATATTTAAGTGCTCTGATAGTGGCTACAAGCACCACGGCTTGTGGCTTAAGTCCCGCCTTTACACACTTTATGTCGAAGAATTTTTCTGCACCCAAATCAGAAGCAAAACCTGCCTCAGTTACCACATAGTCGGCAAGCGACAGGCCTGTGCGGGTGGCTATTATGGTGTTGGTGCCTTGTGCAATATTGGCAAATGGTCCGCCATGAATGATGGCTGGTGTTTGTCCTATGGTCTGTACCAAGTTGGGCTTTATTGCATCTTTGAGCAATGTAGCCATTGCGCCTTCAGCTTTTAAGTCACGAGCAAAAATAGCTTTCCCGTCGTATGTCTGGCCAACATATATATTACCTAACCTACGCTTGAGGTCGTCCATATCGTCGGAGAGGCACAAAATTGCCATCACTTCAGAAGCTGCCGTAATGTCGAAGCCTGTTTCGCGAGGTACGCCATTGTTGGTCCCTCCCATGCCTACCACAATGCGACGTAAGGCTCGGTCGTTCATGTCCATTACGCGTTTCCACGTTACGGTGCGTGGGTCAATGCCCAAACCTCCTGTTTTGAGCTGCAGATTATTATCAATGAGTGCCGCAAGCAGATTGTGCGCCTTCTCTATTGCATTGAAGTCGCCTGTGAAGTGCAGGTTGATATCTTCCATAGGCAACACTTGCGAGTATCCGCCACCAGTAGCACCACCTTTGATGCCAAATACAGGTCCGAGCGAAGGCTCACGTAGCACGGCTATAGTTTTTTTGCCAATCTTGCTCAGTCCATCGGCCAAGCCTATTGAGACTGTAGTTTTGCCTTCGCCTGCTGGGGTGGGCGATATGGCAGTAACGAGAATTAGTTTGCTTTGCGAAATTTTATTGTTGTCGATAAGGCTAAGTGGCAATTTTGCCTTGTATTTGCCATATTGTTCAATATCGTCGGCTGCAATGCCTATTTTGCTTGCTATTTCAGCTATGGGGCGCATCTGCACCGAGTTGGCAATCTCTATGTCTGTCATATTAGGTTTGGTTCTTCGTTTTTTTTATAAATACATCACAAATATGGCACAAAAAATCCGTTATTTCACACATACAAATAAAAAAGCGCTGTAACTCAGCGCTCATCTGTGTTATTTGTAAGTGGTGTACACGTTTTTTTCATTTAAAAATCCTTGTTTTCTTTTACTTTTTTCTTTCCGCAAGACTCAACGATGATTGAGCGTAGTGAAATAAAAAAGTAACAAAAAAGAACTCGTCGCTGATGTCGCTTCGCTAAAAATTA
>CALBPW010000322.1 GCA_937899145.1 uncultured Bacteroidota bacterium | reverse complement strand
ACTGAACGCTGGCGCCGGCGGCACCGAGGGTCAAGATTGGACCGAGATGCTGATGCGCATGTACATACGCTGGGGCGAAAAAAACGGCTACAAAGTGCGAGAACAGAACTATCTGCCCGGCGACGAGGCTGGCGTAAAAACAGTAACTCTCGAGTTTGAAGGCGATTACGCCTACGGCTATCTGAAAAGCGAAAACGGAGTGCACAGGCTTGTGCGCATATCGCCTTTCAACGCACAAGGCAAACGCCAAACATCGTTCTCATCAGTGTTTGTGACCCCATCGGTTGACGACGATATTGAGATAAACATCAATCCCGCCAATCTGTCGTGGGACACCTTCCGCTCAAGCGGCGCAGGCGGTCAGAATGTGAACAAAGTGGAATCGGGCGTGCGTCTGCACTACAAATTCAAAAATCCGCTCACCGGCGAAGATGACGAAATATCAATAGAGAACACCGAAACCCGCGACCAGCCCAAAAACCGCGAGAACGCTCTGCGTCTGCTCAAATCGCAACTCTACAATCTGGAACTCGAAAAACGCCGCATTGAGACAAACAAGGTTGAGGCCGGCAAAAAGAAAATTGAGTGGGGCTCGCAAATCCGCTCGTATGTGTTGCACCCTTACAAACTTGTGAAAGACGTGCGCACAGGCTACGAGACATCGAACGTGCAAGCCGTGCTTGACGGCGAACTGAACGATTTCATTAAGGCCTATCTGATGGAATTTGGGGAGGAATGATAAATATCTCTAACCGATTTTACCCGATAAAATCCGAAGATAAACGTAAGGACGAATAATTATTCGCCCTTGCGTTTTTTTTTGTTTGAGCAAATTCAGATTCAACCGGTTAGTGAAAATACTGATGTGTGGTTTCGATTGCCCAAAAAAGATTTCTTTTCGGTACAAAAAGATTTCAGATTTACTGATTAATTCATACATTAGCGGCCATTATTGAATTCCTATGAAGATTAGTAGAAAATTGTTGAAGAGAGTATCGGCGATTGTTTGTGCAACAATAACATTATGCTTATTGCCAACAATGGCAGATGCGCAATGCGGTCTTGCACTTAAAGACGAAGTGATGAAAGAAATTGGCAAAGCCACTTATCTGAAAGACTTCCGCGTGAAACTGCCAGAAGTTTCGCCTAACTCAAAAAAGCAAAAAGAAGAATTTTCAATCTTACTCAATAAAGGCACTCAATATCGTTTTACGGTTAAGTCAGACACTGCTTGTACTGACCAAGTAGTGCTAAAATTGTACGATTTCACCAAATTCTACGGCAGTAATTATGATGAATCGGACGGAATGACATACACAAGTTTCGATTTCTTCTGTGCGAAAACCCAAGTTTATTATCTCTCGCTTTCGTTTGTTGGCGGAAAAGAAGGTTGCGCGGCTGCTGTTGTATCGTATGTGCAAAATTATTAGATGCTATATTTAGTTTGAAAAGTATTGATTTTCAGATAGTTCGCGTCTATTAGACTTTCCTGAAAATTATTGGGCGTTTTTATAAACCTGCACCCAAGTCGGGTCTTCCATGTCGGTTAGCAAATTAATCAAGTTGTCGCCATAGATGACATCGCCAATGCGCTCAATGCCGTATTTCGCTAAAATTTGCATTTGTGCTTCCGATGGCATCCCGTTTTTGCCTCCCCAACCTTTTTCAGGCGATTTGCCAAACGGATATTCAGCATATCGTATTTTCCATAACTCTTTGATTGTCTGAATGTTTATTCCGTATTTTTTCAAAAAATCTATGCGGTCGGGATTGGCGCGCGATGGCTCAGAACCATTGAATTGTCGTATGAAAGTGCCAAATTTTACAAAGTTGATTTCAGATTTTTTGTCAACCGTAAGTAGGTGGATTCCGTAACAAACAGGATCTGAGTTTGGTGTTGGTAAAAGGCTGATACAGAATGAGTAAATAGGTTGCGGACGTTCAATCTCGACTTTATCGCGTTTTGGCACAAGTATTTGCCCTTCGGCTTTAAAATAAGCAAAAAATGAAATTATAAATATTTGAATAACAATAAGTTTCATTACTCTATAAATAATGTTACAACAGCAACTAAGATAAGAATTATGCCTGTCAGTGTTTTTTGATGATGCTCAAAAACGTGCCAATTGAGTTTACTCAAGCCTTTCAAGCCAAGAAAAACTAAAAATGTCATGGCAACAACTGTTGAGAGAAAGTAGACGGCCGATGTTGCCAAAATGCCTTGCCAGCCTTGCGATACAGCCAAAATAAAGTAGGCGTCAAGCTCAATGCAAGGCGAAAAAAACATTGCAACTAACATCGATGTTACAACAGCCGATTTTGATTTTTGCTTTCCGACACCTTCAAAATGGTTGTGGTGGTGTTCGTGACGCAAAAAATCAGTTGTTATGTAAATCAATCCTAAAAGGATTAAAATGGCGGGCGCAATCCAATGTAGGTATTCTTCGTATCGTTCTGACAGACTGATGCCTAACACGCCTATCAATATTCCGAAAAGTATTGTGCTGGCAATGTGTGCCATACCAATAATTATTGTGATATTCAATGTCTCGCGCATTGTCCAATTCTCAGTTTTACTGATGGCAACAATTGGCAACCAATGGTTCGGAATGGTTGCGTGTACAAGACTTAAAAGTAAGCTGCCTGATATTATTTGCCACATAATCAAAAGTTTATGTTATAAATTTAAAAGGAAATCAAAATCTTCGTCGGGTGCTATTTCGAGAGGTTCTTTGCCGTGCTGGAAAAGTCGCAGATTGTTTTTCCCGATGTAATCGATGTGATTGTCAGTGATTTTTAGCATGCAGCTTTCGCGTAATCCGACAACCGTGGCTTTCGGGTTTGCTGCCAAATATTCGATGATGCGTTCTTCGCGTGTTTCGCCTCCATGTCCTTCGATGTGTTTACTGGTGTAGTGCGGATTAATTTGGAACGGCACTAAGCCAAGTGTGTCGAAACTGAGCGGATTGGTGATGGGCATGTCATTGGTAGTTTGCATTGTAGGGCAAGCAATGTTTGAACCTGCACTCCAACCAACGTATGGTGTGCCTGCAAGTACTTTTTGGCGGATTGGCTCCATAAGGTTGAGTTCGTGCAATTTGCGCACCAAAGCCCAAGTGTTGCCGCCGCCAACAATAATAGCTTCGGCGTTTTCGACGGCTTCGGTTGGGCTTGCAAACCGATGAATTGATTGCACACGTTTGCCAAAATCGCGAAATCGGCGATTTACTTTCTCTTCGTATGCGTCGCAGCTAAAAGTAACGGCAGGACCTGGGATGCGGCATATATGAATGATCATATGTATGCAGGCTTTCCGCATTTTAATCTTTACGCGGATAGGAGCGTAGCAGAGAATTTTATCAGGTCCTGCGAAAGATACAAGAGTCGGAATAGTTA
>CALBPW010000321.1 GCA_937899145.1 uncultured Bacteroidota bacterium | reverse complement strand
CCCTACACGACGCTCTTCCGATCTGTTCGCAAAAACGTAGCACAACTCGAGAAAATAATTTAATTCATTAATTTACACACATTTATGTGCAATAATGCGCTACGAAAGTGGCGCATTTTTTTTCGCATAATTACCAAACGTTTGCATAAATCCAATACTAAATATTGCTCTATATCGGCCTGAAAAAACAGCAACCACAAAAAAAACTTCACCTTTGCGCAACCAAAATTAGCATAACAGCGTCTTTGCTATTGTGAATGAAAAAAAATAATACTCTAATGAAAATTTTAATCTTATTGTTAGCCTTGGGACTTACTATTCTTGTGGCAAAAGCTGAACCCGAAGGCGAAAATCTGCCAGCAAACAAATTTACAATTAGTGGTAATGTAACCGACGCCGAAACAGGCGAAGACTTGATTGGCGCTACAATCTACGTAACTCTAACAGGAAAAGGCACAATCACCAATGCGTATGGCTTCTATAGCTTGACACTATCAGCCGGATACTACGAAATTATTGTCAACTATTTGGGTTACAAACCATTAACACAAACAATCGAACTTAACGCAAATCAGAAAATCAACTTCAATCTTCGGCCGGAAACTACTGAAATTGCACAGATTGATGTTACAGGCGAAAAGAAAAACAGCAATCTTGCCAAACCCGATATGGGAATGGAAAAACTGCAAATCGCAACTATCAAAAGCATACCCGCACTATTTGGCGAGGCCGATGTTATCAAGAGCATTCAGTTTTTGCCGGGTGTCGGCTCATCGGGCGAGGGCTTTATTGGCTACAATGTACGCGGTGGCGGAACGGGGCAAAACATGATGATGCTCGACGAAGCTACGGTTTACAATGCGGCTCACCTGCTCGGTTTCTTTTCGGTTTTCAACAACGACGCGCTGAAAGATGTGAAATTCTACAAAGGTGGCATTCCAGCTGAGTTTGGTGGCAGATTGTCGTCGCTGCTCGATGTGCGCATGAAAGAGGGCAGCACACAAAAATTTGGCGTTGACGGTGGTATTGGACTGTTATCGAGCCGATTAACTATCGACGGGCCAATCATTAAGGACCGCTGTTCGTTCATCGTTTCGGGACGGCGCTCGTATATGGATTTGTTTTTCCCGATGTTTAAAGATAATATTCCTGAAGATTCAAAACTCTTCTTCTACGATATGAACGCCAAGGTTAATTACAAAGTGAATGATAACAACCGGTTGTTCCTGTCGGGATATTTTGGGCGCGATGTGATGCGGCTTGCAACCGCCTACCTGATGGAATATGGCAACCGCACTGTTACAGCGCGCTACAATCATCTATTTAGCGACCGGCTGTTTTCAAACTTATCATTAATCTACTCACATTTCGATTATGTACTTGGTGCAATCGCGACAAAGTGGGAGTCTGAAATTCGCGATTGGAGTGCGAAATCAGATGTTGCGTTTTTTGCGAATCCGCGCAGCACATTTAAAGCTGGCGGCATATTTACTTATCATAAATTTACTCCTTACAGAGTTGTTACAAGCGACAACAGCCCGAATTATATGAAGCCAGTAACTACGCACAATCGCTCATACGAATACGCCTTTTACTTGTCGCACGAGGCTAAAATTGGTGGCCGCATCGACCTTGATTACGGGCTTCGCTTTTCTGTAATGCAAAATATTGGCAAAGCCGATGTGCCGGTTTTCGATGACGAATATAATTGCATCGATACAACCCACTATGGCAAAGGCGTTTACAAAACATTCAACGGTTTAGAGCCACGCGTTTCTATCAATTTCCGCATCGACGGCCAAAGCAGCGTGAAAGCCAACTTCCAGCAAACATGCCAATACGTGCATTTGGCAAGCACCACAATGTCGACACTCCCTATCGATACTTGGTTTAGCAGCAATCCAAACGTCAAACCCGAACGTTGCCGAATGGCGTCAATTGGCTACTTCCGCAACTTTGCCGACGGTGCCTACGAACTTTCAGCCGAGACTTACTACAAGCAATTGTACGATGTTGTTGATTTTAAAGACCACGCCGATGTTTTTGTGTCGGAAGATATTGCCTCGCAAATACGCACAGGAAAAGGCTACTCGTATGGCATTGAATTGATGCTAAAAAAACAGGAAGGCAAATTTACAGGCTGGTTAAGTTACACATACTCACGCACTTATAGCAAAATAGAAACTATAAACGACAACGATTATTATCCGTCGAACTACGACAAACCGCACGATTTTTCGGCTGTTATAAACTACGATGTCCGTCCGCGCTTGCATTTGTCGCTCAATTGGGTTTACACAACAGGCGTACCGCGCACTTTGCCAACAGGCCGATTTGAGTACAACGGCATGGTTGCACCAATCTACACCGAGCGCAATGCCAAACGCTTACCCGATTTCCACCGCCTCGATTTTTCTGCAACCTACGATTTCAAAACCATTGAACGCAAAGGAAAACCTTGGCTTGAACAAAATCTGAATTTCTCAATCTACAACCTTTATAACCGGCACAACGCATCGTGCATAATGTTTGAACAAGATGAGAATGAGCCAATTATGAAAGCAGAAAAACTATATATGTTCGGAATTTTCCCTTCAGTAACTTACAACTTCAAATTTTAAAAGCGATGAAAAACAAATTATTAATAATCAGCATATTAAGCGCATTTTTTGGAACTTCGTGCTCTGAATATATCGACATAACACTAAGCGACGGCGAAAACAATCAGCTTGTGGTTGAAGGCTACATAACAAGCGATACAATGCAACATAGTGTCAGGTTAACACGCTCGGTATCATATTTTTATAATCAAGCGGCACCAGCTGAACTTGGCGCATCGGTGGTAATCAGCGACAATGCAGGCAACTCGTTTGTCTTAACCGACGACGACAACGATGGCACATACCTAACCGCTGCTGATGTGTACGGCGTTCCGGGGCGCACCTACACGCTCGACATCGAACTCCAAAATGGCGAAAAATACACAGCTGTAGATTATATGCCCACACCAAACACCTTAGATTCAGTTTATTATGAGCACACAAATAAGCAAGACGGTATTGATTTGGGCGAATATTACTATTGGTTTTACACCTGTTTCACTGAGAAAAAAGACACTGTTGACAGATATTTAATTTATTATTGGTTCAACGACTCGCTTTATAACTCGAAATTTTGGGACATTTTATATGCTGGCGACAACAACTACATAGACGGCAGCGGAATGTTTGAAGATGTTGAAACATTCGCTATCAACGAGGATTCGATACCAGAAAACCCAACCGTGCGCATCGATTTGTACACTATTAGCCCTGAGCACTACAAATTTATAAACGAACTGTACATCGAAACTGCAGGTAACATCACTATTCTTCAAGGCCCGCCAGCCAATCCGCCAACCAATATTATCAATAATGACAAAAGCAAAAGAGACGGGTTGGGCTATTTTTCGGCACGCTCGCGCCACTCATACAGGTTACAGATAACCGACGGGAAAAAGGATAGTAAGTAAAATGGATAACAATTTTTATGATGATTTGGAGAACCGGCGAATCAAACAACCGATTCTCCTATTTCATTTAAACCGTAAAAAAACAGCAAAATTTAGCTATTTGTATAGCTCTAATCCTTAAATCAGATTAATTACACCCATATAATATTGGTAATGAACACTTTATTTATTATCATAAAAACTTTACTAAATATGTACACATAAAGTAATTTTTTTTCATATTTGCGCGAAATTTTTAAAACGTTACAATTATGTACTGGACCCTTGAATTGGCTTCAAAGTTGGAAGATGCACCTTGGCCTGCAACAAAGGAAGAATTGATTGATTACGCAATCCGTTCCGGTGCACCGATGGAAGTTGTTGAAAATTTGCAGGAAATGGAAGATGACGGCGATATTTACGATAGTATCGAAGATATTTGGCCGGACTATCCGAGTAAAGAGGATTTCTTCTTTAATGAAGATGAGTACTAAAAATTTTAAAGCCGTTCAGTTATGAGCGGCTTTTTTTTGAGATTCTTAAACTAAAAAGGGAATCGCTTTCCGACAATTCCCTTTTCTGCTTTTATAAAAATCAGTTGCTACTGTTTCAAATCTTTAAATTGATCGGTGTACGACTTTAGCCAATTGCTGACAAATAGCATAAGCGCGTCTGCCGATTTTACGGGAACGCCCGCAGTGTTAATTTTAAGGCTTTCGG
>CALBPW010000320.1 GCA_937899145.1 uncultured Bacteroidota bacterium | reverse complement strand
AATATCAGTTTTTTGACTCTAAAGGTCAACAACTGAAAGTCGAACAACCGGAACAAACACCTAAAAAACTCGTTTTTGAAGAAGAAAAACCTCTAAAGAAACAAGACGCAACGATTAAACCCGTCAAGACTACTGTTGAAAACACACCTAAAAATTCCAAGGACGTTACTATCCCAAAGGAAGTTTCAACCATTAAGGAAGACACAAACAATGCTGATACAAAACAAAAAAACGAAGCAAACAAACAAACAAAGTCCAAAGCAAACAAAAAAGCAAACAAAGCACTATCAGTAACAGATAAAACAGCACTGAAAGAAAATATTTGCTTAATGTAAGGGATTTCAGAAGCCTTGTAATATCCGCCATTTTCAAGGTCGGCGACAATCTCTTTGTTAGTATTGAATTTGTACATGCCTTTTGATGGATAGATGTAAAGTCGGTCGGTATTGCGGCGGCGGTATTGCATATTAGCCGTAATGCCAAAACCGAATTTTTTGTTTACACGATAACGAAGAGCAATGTCGCCAACGTAGTTTTCGTGTGTGCCCATGTGGAAGCCGCCTTGCACGTTTTTCGAGGCTTCGGTTGGCTTTTCGGTGATAATATTGATAACGCCCGTAACAGCGTTTGGCCCGTAAAGTGCCGCATTAGCGCCGCGCACAACCTCAATGCGTTCAATATCTTCGATACCGATAGGCAACATATCGAACTGCGCGGTGCCTGTAACGTAATTGTGCACAATACGTCCGTCAATCATTATCAGAGTGTTTGAGTTTTCGGTGTAGAGCAACATTTGGTTGTCGGGAATGTTGTTCAATCCACGTATGTGCACATCGTACATACCGTTTGATTTTTCTTGAACAATCATTCCCGGAATCAGACGCAATGCCTCTTCAATAGAGCTGATGCCATACGAGCGTATTTCGGCTTTGGTAATAACCGTTGACGACAGTGGCGATTTGAACGAGTCTTCGGCTTTTTTTGAAGCTGAACTTACACTTTTGTTCATAATCATCGCAAAGAGTTCGTCGGTTGACACGCCAAGTTTGTTCGCTAATACAAGCAAATCCTCAAAAGGCATTGCAAGCAAATCGTCGTACGACAGTTGCATGATGTCTTCTTTGGTCATTTTTGAAACGTCCTGTTGTGAATACGCAACGTTATAGCCGACAAATAATGTCAGCATTAAGAATATGATTACTTTTTTCATGATATTAGGTTTTCAATTATTCAACAACTTTACCCAAGGTAAGTAGCGTAGATGCCACATTAACACCATGTTCTTTCAGGTGCGCTTGATTTACCTCAAACGATTGCTTACCCGCATTTGTAACATAATTAATATCGGCTACCGATTTTCCCAAGCCGGGTTTATCGGTGATGAGCACTACGCCTTTGCCCGTCAATTTGCCGGCAATGGTGGCGGCATCGCTCGATTTGCCCTCCGGAACAAATACAATGTGGCATTTAGCGACATCGTCGGAGGCTGAAATTTTCTTAACCTCAATTTTTTGCTGACCGACGGTCTTACGCTCGGCTATGGTTTGCAACTCTCCAATTATCGGAGAATCGCCAAGCACAGCTATCACAAAGTTGCCAGCCTGCTTTGATGCGGGATACTCAATGTACTTTGTGAAATTGTACATAAAAAGTGCTTTGAATTTTTCGTCTTGCGCCTTTGCCCCAATACAAAGCAGCAAGCCTAATAGTAAAAATGGAATTTTACGCATTGTGATATAGTTAAGTGTTTAAAAACATTAATTGCACGAATTACAGAGAGTTGCAAATCTAAAATTGACATTTTTGCGTTTTTTACTTTCATTCCAAAAAATCGACAAAAAAAATTTTGCCATTTTTTCGCGCTTTTTTATAAATTATTGATACAAAAATATTTACAATAAACGCAAACGTTGGCAAATGTTTTTTTGACAGCCTTTAAATACTTGAAACCGACATAATTATTTGCGACAGGTGTCAATTAATGACAAAAAAAGCGTCATTAATTTTTATGAATCATTTTAAAATTGATGGTTTTTCAGTTTCGATATTTCCGATTTTCGGCAGATTTTGATAAAAAATGATGAAATGACAAGAAATTCAGAAGATGAGATAAAAAAGAGGGCATCAGCAAGATGCTAATGCCCTCAGTTTTTGAAATTTTCCCTACTTATTTAGAAAGCGAAATTCAGACCGACAGAGTAAATGGCGCCGATTTTATCGGAATATGGAAATTCTTGAGCTTCAGAGTTTAACAAGTTATGACCATTAAAGAACACTTCAATTTCGTCGTTAGGCTTGTATCCCACTTTCAGGTTTACTATAAAGCGGTCGTCAAGTTTTTCGGTGCTATACTTGGTTTGATAAGTACGATGCGACATATAATTGGCAAAAGCCGTGATATCGATTTTTGGAGTTGGCTTGTAAATCAAGCCTACCATGCCGTAAACGGTTGGTGTGGCACGGTGCACGTGATTATCCCAACGATTAGGTTCAGAACTACTTGCATTGCCCAGATTAACAACTCCGTCCTCGCAGCGCACGCCATATTTCAATCCAAAATATGCGCTATATTGCTCATCTTCACTTATTTCGTCGGTATAACCACCCTTATGCAATGCTGTCAACATTTCTTCACGCGCCTCATCGCTTAAACTTTGGTAGATAGCATCATATTCGTCCATTTTTGTACAAGTGGTTAACGCACGCATAAACGTAGCACCTGCAGCCATTTCAGGGTCGGTTATTTTATTTGCAATAGCATACGCAGTGGCGTCATTTTCAATATCCTCCATCAAAGTAGGAACTAAGGTTACAAGTCCCATATCGGCAGCTGTTTGTGCCAATATTTGTCCCTCTTGGTTATACTTATAATAATTATTGATGCGAGTATGCTGAACATTTGCATTCAGTTTGGCGATAAGTTTTGGCGATATAATCCAGTCGATATTGACACCAAAACCCACCTGATTTACAGTGTAATCCAAATCCTTACATTTGATTTCGGTTTCGACACGCACTCCTTCCATAAATTGCTTTAATACTCCGGCATCTATCAAGCCTCTGTTTATATCTTTAATAGCGCCGCTATTTTCAGCTAAGTAAGCAATCAGATCGCCTTGTCCCATCAAAAATTTAGTTGAATTGGCTGTAAGTGCGCTAAAGCCAGTGCTTTGCGAGTAGAAAGCTTCTGCATCAATAAGCAATCGGTCGGTTGGTTTCCAACGATATCCCAATTCAAGGTTATTCGATTTCATAAGTGGCGCATCGGCATTTGATATAAACTGAATTTGGTCGGGGGGCATTAAGCCGTCGCGTGTCCAATGGTAGTCAGAACCTGTGTTAACACCGGCGGCTGCGCGCATTGCCGAAGCATACGACAGACGGATGAAGTTATTATCGTTGAACGAGTAACTCAATCCAAGTTGCCACGATGGGTTCCATTTATCAGGAATGTTTGTTTTGTCGAGCCTGCCGGCTGCAATAACGCGGAAATCGCCTACTTTATAATCGAAGCGCAAACTTGGCGCAAAATCTTTTATATCAATATGATAATTGGTATAACCCGATAAGTGGCGTTTTGTATCATCATAGGTATATGAGTCGGGGTCGTGTATTTCCCAAGTGTAATCGGTGGAATCCTCGGGGTGGATAAAATCGGGCGGATAATCGCGGAAACGCACGAATTTATAAGATACACCCGGAACAATCTGCAAATCGCCCAATTTAAGGTTATACTCGGCTTCGGCTTCAATGTCATCGCGACGCTCTTTGAAGCCCGGTATGCCTTTTTGGTGGTCTTGCGGACCGCCCATATAGTTTATTTGCATAGTTAAATCGGCAATATGGGCATCTAAATTGACATAACCGGTTTTTGATGTGCGTTCGGCCAACGAGAATGGTATTTCGCCAATTGGTGTTGTGTTTACGGTTGATTGCTGATAACCAAATGACAAATCAAAATCTATTTTTTCAGTAGGCTGATAGCTGATATAGCCATTGTAGCCGGCTGTTTTCCGTGACAAGCCCAAATCGTCGTACATGCCGTCAATAGTAGCGGTATTTTCTAATATCGGATAGAATTTAGTTTCTTTGTTAAGAATGTTTACCAAGCTGTCCATAAATTGAGCAGCGTATGCTTTGGCTCCTTCAACATCAGTAAGGCCACGGTTTTTCATAACCATTTGTACTATATTCTTCTGAACATAATCGGGTAAATATCCAGCCAGAGCGCCAAACGAAAAAGCCTGCCGCAGATAAGGAATATCAGCGCGATACACTACGAGGGAACGACGCTCTATTTCCTCACCGCGCGCGGCAAGCCCTTCGCGCGTCAGCTCAAAGCAGACGGCAGAGTACAGATTCTCGGATATACGAAATACAAAGAGACGATCCGTCTTTCCGGGCGTGCCGTCGAGGTACCGGAGGACGAGCAGATCAAATGGCGTGACGTGATCTACGCAGAACAGCCCTACCTTGAAAACGTATATCCCGGCGAGACGAAGAACATCGACACGATGTTTATGATCAAGGACTACACCATCGAGTATTTTTGCCTTTCCACCCGTCCGATCACGCGGGAATATTTCGCCGTCGGCGACGCG
>CALBPW010000319.1 GCA_937899145.1 uncultured Bacteroidota bacterium | reverse complement strand
GGTTATAATTATGTTATGGAAGTTTGCAAAGCCAACAATCTCGAGCTTCCTATCCTTAAAATATCGCAATATCCGTTACCAAAACAAATGGTTCAAACTTTTATTGATAAGTACGATGAGATTTTGGTTGTTGAAGAAGGATATCCCATTTACGAAGAATTGCTGCGCGGATTTTCTGACAACAAAAAGTTCCGCGGCCGCATGGATGGCGCACTGCCGCGCACTGGCGAGTTATCGCCCGATGCCGTTGCACCGGCACTTGGCGTTAAACCGACTGAAACACGCCAAACACCAGACATTATGGCAAACCGTCCGCCCGCACTCTGCGTTGGTTGCAGCCACCGCGATATGTACGAGGAGCTGAACACCGTACTTTCCAAATATCCTGCCAAAGGCGTTTTTGGCGATATTGGCTGCTACACACTTGGCGCACTTCCTCCCTACTCTGCCATCGACACCTGCCTCGATATGGGCGCATCAATAACTATGGCAAAAGGTGCGGCCGAAGCTGGCATTCACCCTGCAGTTGCTGTTATTGGCGACTCCACTTTTACCCACTCCGGAATGACAGGGTTGCTCGATTGCGTTAACGACAATGTGCAAGTCACAATCATCATCTCCGACAACTCAACAACCGCAATGACTGGCGGACAAGACTCTGCCGGCACAAACAAAATTGCCGACATCTGCAAAGGCTTAGGCGTCGACCCTGAACATATTGTAACCATTGTGCCTGTCAAAAATCGACTTGAACAGAATATTGAAATCTTGCAAAAAGAAATTGAGTATAAGGGTGTTTCGGTAATTTTGGCTTGTCGCGAATGTATGCAGACACTTGCACGCAAAAAGAAAGTAGCTAAATAATGTTGAACCGGATAACCGTTGAATCGGATAATCGTTTGAACATCAACATGCTCACTAATTAGCCGATTCATCAATTCACAAAAAAAATTAAGCACATGAACAAAAACATAATAATAGCAGGCGTTGGCGGACAAGGTATCCTGACCATAGCCACAATCCTCGATTTAGCCGCAATGAATGCAGGACTAAACATCAAGCAAGCCGAGGTTCACGGAATGAGCCAACGTGGCGGCGCTGTGCAAACGCACTTGCGCATATCGGATAGCGAAATCCACTCCGACCTTATTCCACTCGGGCAAGCCGACCTAATCCTTTCTGTTGAGCCGCTCGAAGCCTTGCGCTATATTCCGTACTTAAAACCTGAAGGTGCGATAGTAACCTCCGACGAGCCATTCAAAAACATCGGCAACTATCCCGACGAAAATGCCGTGTTTGAGGAAATTAAAAAGACAACTAAAGATGTTATCTTTGTTGACGCAAAAAAAATCGCTAATCAACTTGGCAACCCAAAATCGTCAAACATTGTGATGCTGGGTGCTGCCGCGCAATTTATCGGCATCAATAATTCCGATTTTGAATGGGCAATAGGCAAACTATTCGGTGCGAAAGGCGAAGATGTTGTAAACCTGAACGTTAAAGCATTTTACGCAACAAAAGAGTGAAATTGAATATTAGACAACTATTTCATTATTAACATAAGCATTTGCGCTTCAATCACTTGACGCGCCAACAATTATCAAATCGGTGAATTGGTGAATTGCATAATAGATTCAACAATTCACCGATTTTACAAAAATCAAGTCTTCAGACACAAAACAATTTGAATTTCAGTTATTTACACAATTCCCCATTTCGGTCTTTAATGGCTTATAGCTCATTGTTCTAAAATATCACCTTTTTCTAAATAACACTAAAATCACTCACATTTGGGAAAAGATAATTTCTATTTTTCTGAAATAAACTTTCCAAAATCTTATAAGCAAAATGCCGGGCTAACGATATTCAGCAACAAGTAACTATTGATGATTTATTTGAAAAATAAACACTTATCGCATAATAAAGAAACACCACATTACGAAAAAGTCTTATTTTTTTGCAAAAATTATAGAAACATCAAAAAACATTTTTCTTTGTAATTTGTTTTCTGAAAAACAATTTGCAAATATTATTGTAAACATGAATCTAATTAAATGATTCTGAATTAAATAGAATTATAAATGAGTTACTGGAATCAACGAATTGAATGTATGGAGCGCACCGAGATGCGCAACCTACAAACCGAACGCTTAAAACGCGTTGTCGACCGTGTTTATCACAACTGCCAACCATACCGCGAACGCATGCAAGCCGCTGGCATAAAACCAGATGATATTCAGTCGATTGACGACATCAAGAAACTGCCGTTCACATCAAAAAAAGACTTGCGCGACTATTACCCTTGGGGATTGCTAAGTTCACCGCTATCTGAAATAGTAAAAATCCACGCATCGTCGGGCACAACAGGCAAACCAATTGTTGTTGGTTACACCCGAAACGATGTTGCAGACTGGTCAGAAGCCACCGCACGCTGCCTC
>CALBPW010000318.1 GCA_937899145.1 uncultured Bacteroidota bacterium | reverse complement strand
AGGAGCAATGGCAGATGTTTTAAACGAGGTAAAAGCGGAATATAAAAAACGGGGCAGAGAGTTTGATACAATATGCTGTATATATCCTTGCGTTCCCTTTTTAACGGGGAAAATACTCAGGGAGGCATATCAGGTCTATAAAAATTCAGGTAAAGCCGCATAAATCAGAGTGTTAGTAAACACATTATGTCCTTGACTAACTCCAATAATACCATTCGCGCAAACTTGACCTTGGCGGATTGCCGAAATCATACAAACTAAGCCAACACACAAGCCGATACCAAAAATCATCAATCCTTGCGACGGGTCGGCTTTAAGTTTGTTGAGCATCATAAAAAATGCTACAAATCCGTAAATACCTTGCGTTGCGGGCAATGCCGACAACACCATAAAGTTACCCGAAGCTTCAGGGCGCTTTTTTAGTCCTCCTTCGGCGGCGTTGCCTGCTGCCGATGTTCCTATTGCACTGCCTATGCCTGCCAATGCCAGCACTAAGCCTAAGCCTAAATAACCTAAAATTGATTCTGCCATAATAAAAATATTTAATTGTTAATATTCTCAGTTAGAGGATTATACTTACGTCCGGTTCCCTCGTAGCCGGAATTTTTGAAAAATTCAAGAAAATTAAGACGAAGTGGATGTACAAACGCCCCAAGCACGCACATTGCCAAATTAAGCGTATGCCCAACAACTACTATCAATACAAAAAATACCCATCCTGCTCCGCCATCACCAAGAGCTTGAGTTGCAATGGCATTAAAGGCTTCGCCAAGTTTTGCTCCTGCCAAACCGAGTGCATACAACCGCAAGTAGCTAAGCACATCACCTAAAAGGCCGGTTGCGGTATTGTAAGTATTCCACAAGCCAGCGCCAATATTTAATAATGGATTGCGATGCAAATCGTTAAGCAAGAATATTCCTAATGCCGACAACACTCCTAAAGTAATGATTATCAACTTAGTAACCTCAGAATTTAAAACACCGACAAGTGCTAATGCACCAACCACAACGCCGCCAACAATCAGCAGTGTCCAACCCCAAGTTCCGAGCGAATTGGAAAAGCCAAGATTCTTTGTCGACTGGTAAGTTTTAACAATCATTGCTAAACATAAATGAACAACACCTATAATAATTGCTAACACCATAGTGCCATCATAACCAGCGATTTGCGGTGGCAACATTATTTTTTTAATGTTTGCAGGAAGCGATTGCCAATTTAACATATCGGTTGAAAAGAATGTATGAAACAGCAATCCGACAACAAATGTTGCGACACCAAGCGTAACTACAAGTGGCGAAAGTTTTTGCAGTCTGCCTTTCAGTAACACTCCTAACATAATGAGTATCAAGCCGTAACCAGCATCACCCATACAAAATGCAAAAAACAACATAAAGAAGATTGAAATCCAGATAGTTGGGTCAAATTCCGAATATCGCGGACGTCCATACATATCGGTCAGCACCTCGAACATCGACACAAACTTATTGTTTTTCAATTTGATAGGTGGATTATCGGTTTCAACTGCCTTTTCTGCTATGTACAAAATATTTTGCACATCAAGATTTTTTTGAAGTTCATCAGCTTTTTCTTTTGGGGCAAATCCCTCAAAAACAGTCAAATAATTATCTGACGCTTTTTCGCCAGAAGCTGTCGCTAAAAGGCGATCGAAACTGATGCGTGCTATTTGCAATTCTGATTCCAAATCAATTGTCAGCGTTTTCAATTCCGACAGACGAGTATCACATTCCGACAGCGACTTTTTAACAGAATTAATTTCGTTTTGAACTTCAGACACCGACCGAGTTAAATGTATTTCCTCCGCCAATTCGAAATTATAATCATCTGAATCAGAAATAATCACAAAAAACACATTGCCATTTTGCTCTGAGATAATGCTTAAGGCATATTGTTCAGTCCATGCTTCTTGAAAAACTGTTTTTTTAACTTTATAGAAATGTATTTTAAGTCCACTATGTTCAAGTTTTTCAATGTCGGCAATGCTAAAAATTCCCCAAGGCTGTAATTCTTCATTTTCAGCATTCAGTTCGGTAAGTTTCTGATTAACAGCATTTTTCTTATCAAACAAATCAATTATCTCCTCAACTGCATTATTTGTTTTAGCCTTTACCAAAGCGGTTTCTGGTACATTTTTCAAAATTCCGATAGCTTTTTGCAATTTTTCAATCTGTTCCAAAGCCAATTCCGACTCTTCATCAATTGGTAATTGCGAACGCGTAATATCAACAATACCAGCGCTTTGCAGCGTTCGCAAAAAAGCATCGACATCGGTGCTTAACAGAATGAAGTTGTATTTAATCATCTCGGTTACCATCACTCCTCCTCTGCCAAATGTTTGTTTTTCACTATTTTTTGCGATGCTTTCGACAAATTTTCTTCATCTTCCATATATCGTTTTATCTTGCGTATCGCCTCGTTATAGCCCGGAATTTGCACTTTTTCATACAAGTTCACTTTCTGCGTTGTCTTTTTCCTATTGTAATCCAAAATGCGACTAACCTCAGTGTAAATTTCTGACTCAATGCCTATTTGTGCCAAATTTTTCAAAATCCGCACGCCATCGGCATACCACATAGGCTTGGTAAAAAGATTTATTTCTTTAACATTAAAAGCAATCTCATCAAGTGCTGGTGTGGCAACGCCTGCAATTTTCACAGTACGCAATTTAACATCTTCAACTGATATTAATCCCGATTCAAACTCGTTCCACAGCTGCATCATATATTCATACGATTTCAGCTCGCGTTCAAGTTGTTCGGCAAGCGCATCGGAGCGTTGTTTCGCCTTTTTCACCTCAACGCGCAAAGCCGACTCTTTGCTTTTCAATGTTGGCAAAGCGCGTGTGCGAACTTTAAGTTGTTTATTCAGTTCGTTAAGCGATGTTTTGTTATATTGGAATTTGATTGCCATAAGCTATTTTGTTTCTTTCCAATATTTTTCTATCAGTTTGTCTTTCAAGCCAGTTTCGGCTTTTGTAAAATACTTGCCAAACAATTCCCAAGCCGTATCAAGCATTTCGGTAATTGTTATGTTAACATCGATAGCCAACAATCGGGTAGCATATTCTTTCGCATAATTAAGGCAACGCTGGTCGTAATCGTTTAGGTCGAATCCGTTTTCGAGTTTTGTTTTCGCATTAGCGGCATCGGCGTAAAGCCTTACAGATGTGTTCATTACGGCACTATGGTCTTCGCGGGTTTTCTTATTTTGCACAAGTTGTTTCAATCGCGATAACGAGCGGAATGGGTCGATGATGACTTTTCCCGAATCGGCATCCGAGCGCAAAAACAACTGACCTTCAGTTATATAGCCTGTATTATCCGGAATTGCGTGAGTGATGTCGCCGTCATTTAGTGTAGTAACGGCGATAATCGTAATTGAGCCTCCATCAGGCAGTTGCACTGCTTTTTCGTAGATTTTTGCCAAGTCGGAATAAAGCGAACCGGGCATTGAGTCTTTTGATGGTATTTGGTCCATACGATTGCCAACAATGCTGAGCGCATCGGCATAAAGCGTCATATCTGTCAATAGAACAAGCACTTTCTCATTTTTATCGACAGCAAAATATTCGGCGGCTGTAAGCGCCATATCGGGTATCAAAAGGCGCTCAACGGGCGGTTGGTCAGTGGTGTTGACAAAACTGATTATCTTGTGCAAAGCTCCTGCATTTTCAAATTCGTTTTTGAAAAAGAGATAATCGTCGTTGGTAAGTCCCATGCCACCAAGAATAATTTTATCGGCATCGGCACGAAGCGCGACCATGCTCATCACTTGGTTATAGGGCTGGTCGGGGTCGGCAAAAAATGGTATTTTCTGCCCTGTAACCAATGTGTTATTTAAATCGATACCCGCAATACCAGTTGGGATCAATTGCGATGGCTGGCGACGCTTGTAGGGGTTGACCGATGGTCCGCCAATTTGTCGTTTTTCGCCCTCCACAGCCGGTCCGCCGTCAATCGGTTCGCCATAAGCGTTGAAAAATCTACCTGCAAGTTCGTCGCTGACATTGAGTGTTGGCGGTTCTCCAAAAAATGTTACTTCGGCATTGGTTGGTATATCTTCAGTGCCGCCAAATACTTGTAATGTAACGCTTTGACCTTTTATTTTCACAACTTGCGCCAATCGCCCTGCCACTAATGCCAACTCATCGGCCGACACACCATCGGCTTTTAGTGTAACAGTGGCCTTAGTTATGGCTGTCAAATGTGTATATATGCGTTGAAATGCTTTACTCATGATTTATCTCCTTTCTTAACTGCTCCAAATATTTGTCAAATTGTTCCGATTTGTACTCTGAATAATTCATCTGCCGACAAATATTGATAAGTTCTTTAAAATAAGTAGTGCATTCCTCAAAGTTGCTGAAATGAAATTCTTTATCGCAAATTTCAAGCACTAAATTGAGCATAAATTGCTGACGTTCAAGCGGTGTAGAGCTGTCAATATCATCAAAGGCATCTTGCTGCAAGATGACAAAATCGATCAATTCTGATTTCCAATATTGTTCATGATACGAAATTGGCACACCATCATCGCCCAAAATGTTGATTTGCTCGTATGCGTCTTTTCCTCGTCGGATTATAAATTTTGCTTTGGTTACTTTATCAGCCCAACCGCGTTCTATCTTATTATCAAGATAATCAACTATTTCTGGATATTCAAGATATTTTGAATACGAATCAACCGGGTCAAC
>CALBPW010000317.1 GCA_937899145.1 uncultured Bacteroidota bacterium | reverse complement strand
GGCATCGGGGTCCTTGCGGATGTCGCCGCCTTGCACAAAGCCGGGTGTGATGTCGCGCATCTTGTTTTTCAGGTAGAAACTTTGGTCTTCTTTGTGTTTGATAATCCACACCTTGATGCCGTATTCGGCGTTGGATTCGGGATAAAATTCTATCCACTCGTTGAGTTCAAAATTGGCGCGAATACCTTCAGTGGCGGGTTTCGGTCATTCCATTCCGTAGAGCCTGCTCGGTTTCCTTTGAGCGTCAAGGCGGTCATAACGGGTTGTTCGCCATCTTTGAGGTTCACGAAGTTGAGTTTGCCAAGAATCATAGCCGCCTGTGCTTCGGATTTTGTGGCGTTGCCGCTGTTGTCGGAGGTTTGAGAATCGCCAGTGGTGGTGGCAGAATTGTTGGCAGATTCGGTGGCGTTGTTTGTGTTGCCGCCATTGTTGCACGCCGTGGCAAACACCATAATCACGGCAGCCAAGATTAATGAAAAGCTTTTCATACCATTGAGTTTTAATGATTGACATTAATTAATTATCGCGTCAAATTTATATCATTTTTTTGAGTAATACAAGGACTATTGATTTTTTTTATGAAATTGACGTCCTGTTTTTGTTTTTGTAATTAATGGAAAGATTATTACCTTTGCAACCGACAAACCCAAATCGTTAAGACAATGGCAAAGGAATTCAACACAGCGGTTACCTGCGACCCAAAGAAACACTATATGGTGGACACCACCAATAAAATGAAGGTTTTTGAAAGTCTCATTGAAAAGCAAAAATACTTCACCATAAGCCGTGCGCGGCAGTTTGGCAAGAGTACGTCGCTCAAATGGATACTACGCAATCTGAGCGACAGGTACTTAGTGATTCCGGCAAGTTTCGAGTTGTATTCCGAAAACAGTTGGCTGGACGACAATTCGTTTTGCAAATACTTCTGCGACAAGATAATCGAAGCCTGCGCAAACAACGAGGGTGTCATCAAATATTGGAAATCGGCAAAACGGACACCAAAGATAGATTTTGACATATTGTCGCAAAAAATAACCAAATTTTGCAAGACCTGCGGAAAAAAAGTTGTCATCACCATCGACGAAGTTGACAAAGCCTCCAACAACGAAGTCTTTGTGCGTTTCCTCGGAATGTTGCGCAATATGTACATCGTCCGCGACAATATGGAGGATGATTCTTATACATTTTGGTCGGTGGTGCTTGCTGGTGTTTATGATGTCAAAAACTTGAAAATCAAAATCCGTCCCGAACAGGAACACCAGTTTAATTCGCCGTGGAACGTAGCCACAGAGTACGAACTCGACATGACTTTCAACCCGCAGGAAATCAGCACAATGTTAGCCCAGTACGAAAACGATTACCACATCGGATTCGACATCAAGGAAATATCCGAAGAAATCTACAAATACACATCGGGCTACCCAGTTTTGGTAAGTTCGGTCTGCAAGATTATCGACGAGCGTCTTGGCAAGGATTGGACGAAGGACGGGGTGCTGAATGCTGTGAAAGCAATAGTTGCAACCAAAACCAACCTTTCGGAAAGTATGACAGGAAATCTTGATAAATATCTTGATTTAAAAGCACTTATAAGGGCTGTTTTGATGGAGAATTATACTGTTGCGTTCGACCCGAACAACAAAACGATAGATTTTGCCAATATGTTTTCCATCATCAAGCGCAATGTTGAAAACAAGGTGGAAATCCATAACCTGATTTTCCAACAGATTCTCCTTAACTATTTTATTTCCGAAAACGACATTAAAATCTTTACCAACGACAACATTTTCAGCAACT
>CALBPW010000316.1 GCA_937899145.1 uncultured Bacteroidota bacterium | reverse complement strand
AGTATTTTATGGATATGTTCCAGATTGATAAGTATTCCTTTGTTTGTTACTGCGAAATTATATGGTATCAATTCTTCACAGATAGCAGAAAAATCGCCATAATACTCGATTGCACCTTTTTTAGTTGATAGCGTTACTATTCTTCCATGAACCTCAAAGCATATTATATCGTCAAGATTGAATGTAAATGACATATTTCTGTTGCTGAAAGAGTAGGTTTTGAACCTTTGTCTACACTCCTCAAAAATGGATTCAAGCTGTTGTTTCAGGATATAATCGGGTTGAGTTTTCAAAATATACCTGAACGCATCGACCGCATACCCCTGAACAGCAAACTCCGCATAATTCGTCAGAAAAGAAATAATAACATTCTTGTCCGTCCTTCGTATTATTTCCGCAACAGAAAGACCATTCATTTCGGGCATACGTATATCCATCAGAACCAAGTCGATATCCGGATTTTCCTTATAAAGTTTCACGGCCTCAATTCCGTTTTTAGCATGTAGCACCTTAATTTTAGTCCGCAACATTAAACCTTGAATCAATATAAAGTTAAGTTCCTCATCTTCAGCAATTAATATTGTATTACCTGACCAATCGGGGATTGTAAATTCGTTGTTATGCGAGTCATAAATAACTTGCGATACTTCTTCTTCCTGCTCGTATGGTATGTAGAAAATAAAGCTCGGTTTTTCGGAGTTCAGGTTTTCAACCCAAAGTTTTCCGCCCATCATTTCAATTATACTTTGTGCGATAATTATTGATATTCCGTATGATTCGTCAATCTGCGACAACAAGATTTCACGATTTTCGTATTCGGCAGCATAACGTACAAGTTCGGTTTTGCTCATTGCCCCGCGGTCGGCATTTACAAAGAAGAATACTTTGTCGTTTGTTGTCCGATAACCAAAATAAAGCCTGTCCGAATCGGCAAATTTTATTATCGTATTTAACATATTCTTTAAAATTTGCTTCAAGCGGAACGAGTCGGAATGAACAATAATATTATCTTCAATAGTGTCTATCTGCAACGAAATCACCATGTTTTCTTTGTTCATCTGCATTTTTTTATTGTTAGCCAAATTGTAAACTTCAGCCACTATTGAATTTAAATTAAAATCGGAATATTTAATCTGAATCTTGCCTGCTTCAATTTTCGAGTAGTCAATCATATCGTTGACAAGGTCGATAAGCATATTGCCATTAGCTTGCACCATTTCAATTATTTCGATGCGCTGGTCGTAAGTTAAATCGATGTCGGCAAGCAAATCGCTATATTCAATAATTGCGCGGATTGGGTTACGCACGTCGTTGCCTAAGTTGGCAAGGAACGAAGATTTCAACCTGTCTGATTCGACAAGTTTATCGTTCACGTCTTTAATTTGTTGTGCGTACCGGTCGATGTCGGTAATGTCGCGCGATATGCCCATTATGCCAAATATCTTATTTTCAGTATTATATAATGGCATTTTCCAATGCTCAAATTTATGTTCATCGCCATTTTTATCAACTTCCCAAACTTGCTCTGTCCATACAATTCCTTCGTTAACAACCCGGCTGTCCGATTCGGCATAATGTTCTGATTGCTTTCCGCCAAATAGCTCATAATCAGTCTTTCCTTCAATTGATTTTGCCTCAAACTGGTGGTAGTTATAAAATGCCTTGTTTGCTTGCTGGTATTTACCATCGTTGGTTTTAAAGTAGATGATATTTTGCGACGAATCGATTACAACTTGCAGCATTGCAGGCAGTTCAAGATTGTGATAGAATAAATTTTGGTTATAAATTGGCTGTACAATTGCTGATAGAATAAATATTTCTGACCTATCGGGATATTTGAATGGATGTTTTATAATCCAACGCTCGCCATTAAAATGTTTCGATTTGAAATCAATTGAAAATGCGGCAGAGTTTGACTGTCCCGAATAAATTTTATTGTCAAATTCAAACATTTTTTCAGCTGTTTCCTCGTCTATAATATCAGTCCATTTTGAATCGGCCGATAATTCTTTTTTATGAAGAACGCTAAGCAAAAAAGCGCGGCTCGCCTTGAAAATACGCCCATCTTGGTCGCTAATGACAAACCAAAATGAAGAACTTGTCATTATCGATTGCACGATTTGTGTGCTAACCGGCAACATCATTGGCGACACAATATTGTTAATGATGCCACTTATTTCTTCTTTTGTCGAGCTTTCAATTTCAGCATACAAAGTGCGTATCCACAGATACATTATTAATATGGTAACCAGCAAGAAAGCCAACACAATAAATAGCCAATTGCCAATTTCGTGTTTTGCACGATTACCACACACCCATTGCCGGCTGATATTTTCGAACTTGCCGCTGCGTAAAATATTGCCTAACGAGACATTTATTGAACTGTCAAGTTTCAGATTGACCTTTTTTACTGCAAGCGCCAACGGTTTGACAATGAATGGTGTAGGCAGGTAATCGATATTATATCGGTTTTCCGCTATAATTTTTTTTACGGCATGCAAAGGCAATACAGCGCAATCGTTATATCCTTCTGATAAAACTCGCAAGGCCTCTTCAACACTGCTCACATTAAGTATATGCGATGTCCGATGCCGATATAATGCTTCAAATGGATAATCGTTGCGTACAATTATTACTTTTTTATCCGACAGGCTAAAAAACGATTCAAGCGGCTCGTTTCGTCGGTAACAAACCACATATTCAATTTGCAGTGGCAATGAGTGTTTCACGTAGCCTACAGGTGTTGGTTCGTCATCGGGTAAGCAAATAATATCAGGCTTTAGAGTATCGTCGCATGTGGAGCATGAATAGGTGTAATAATTCACCTTATTTGATGGACCAAGCATTACGTCGATGGCTTCGGGCAAAATACCGATGTTTGCTTCGTCGCCGTCAAAGTAGTATGGATAGATATTTATTTGTGAATAAACATTTATGCTATCAGTTGCCGATGCTGTCATTTGAAGAAGCAACGGAATGATTAACAACCATTTATAATATTTCATTTTCACTAAACTAATTTCTTAAAAGCCATTACGCATTTTACTTTTCTGTAAAAGCCGATAATATCCAAATTTAGCATTTTTTGTTGTTGTATCAATGTTTAATTTGAATACAGATAACGAAATATATATGGCGAATTGGAGAATCGCTAACTGATGAATCGGAAAATGAGACATTCAAGATATTTTCCTCATCTGCATGTTAAACTTATTCAACCCATTCAGCGTTACTTAACATAACGTTGTCCAATAACGTTCCAATCGATTATGCTCCACAATGCTTTCAGATGGCTTGCCCGCGCATTGCGATAATCAATATAATAAGCATGCTCCCAAACATCGAAAGTAAGTAGCGGAGATAAATTGAGTGTTATTGGATTACCTGCATTAGTATGTTGTGTGATTACAAGTTTTCCGTCAGCATCAGCCGAAAGCCATACCCAACCAGAACCAAATAGGGATACGCCTTTTGCTTCAAATTCTGTTTTAAATTTATCATAATCACCAAATGTTGCATTTATTGCATCTGCAATTTTGCCTGTTGGCACATTATTTTCAGTTGGCGACTTAAATTGTTGGAAATAAAGTGTATGGTTCAGCACTTGACCTGCATTGTTGAATATTCCGCCTTCGGCCTTTTTTACAATTTCTTCAAGCGAATCTCCCTCAAAACCGCTCCCGACAAGGGCTGCATTCAGATTGTTAACGTATGTTTGCAAGTGTTTTCCGAAGTGATATTCAAACGTTTCAGCACTTATAACAGGCGATAAATCAGCCGCTTTGTAAGCCAATTGCGGCATTTGGAAATTTCCATTGTGTTGTAGTATTGACATAATGTTTTCAATTTTAGTTTCACAATAATACTAAAAACTAAACCACTTACAAATTTTTAGCAGGCGCAACTATTAAAAAAGCCTGCATAAAACGCAGGCT
>CALBPW010000315.1 GCA_937899145.1 uncultured Bacteroidota bacterium | reverse complement strand
TCTCCAACAGAATAGAGCCGAAGGAAGCCGAAGACAATTGGTGAGTTGGTGTTCCGATGGTTATCGGGGACGGATACCGGCGAATTGTGGAACCGTAATCAACAAAAAAAACTCTGCCATACTTTGGCAGAGTTTTCTAAAAAACCTCAGTGAATTATACGTTAAAAATTGAAATTGATACCGAAGGTATATAGCCCGCCAATTTCATCGCTATATATAAACTCTTGTTTTTTTGAGTTAAACAGATTGTGGGCGTTAGCAAACACTTCCATGTTCTTTATTGGTGAGTATCCGACTTTTGCATTCAGGGTGAAGCGTCCGTCTAATTTTTCAGTGCCGTATTGTGTTTCGTAGGTGCGTTCTCCAATGTAGTTCGCAAACAGCGACGCATTGAATTTCTCAATCGGCTTATAAATCAAACCTATCATACCATAAACCGATGGCGTTGCTTTGTGTTTGTGTCCGCTGCTGAGTTTGTATGGTACTGCCGTTGTGTTGCCAAAATACAGGTCGTTTCCGCTCATAACAACATTGTATTTCAACGAGTAGTACATTGCCAGCGGGTTTGCAATGCCATCGTATTCTGTGCCATCAACACCTGCTTTATACATTTCGTCAAGTTTGTTTTTTTGCTCATCGGCAGTCAAGTTATCCCACCCCGATTGCTTACGATAAGTCTCAGCATGTACGCTTGTTATTACACGCGATGCAAGGAATTGTTGTATTTCAGGTTGTGTTTGGCCGCCATAGGTCATCAGCGTATTAACTATGTCATAAACCATATTGTCTTGCATAAGGCTTTTGCTCTTGCTGGTGTTTGCATTACCCATCTGTATTCCTATTTGCTCGCTCAAACTATAGCGGTAGTAATCGTCTATTTTTGTTTGTTGCACGTTGGCGTTCACTTTGGCAATAAGTTTGGATGATATAATCCAATCTATGTTAAGGCTTAACCCGTATTGTTTAACTTTATATGGTAAGTTCGAGTATCTTATATATGTGCGCGATTCAAGGTCAAGATCGGCTGCAGCGCCGCGGCTCATGCCACTTACAGCTTCGCTGATACTTGCCTGAATTGCAGGCTCCGGTGCCGGATTAGGTCCTGCCGACATTCTACCTCTGATACCATTAGCAGCACCTATTGCTTGTGGCAGCAATCCGCTCAAAATCCCGTTTACTTGTTCGATAGAAGATGCAAGCATAGTTTCGCTACTCATAAGTGCTCCGTAGTCCGATGATTGCGAATAGAACGCTTCGGCATCTATAAGAAGATTGTCAGTCGGTTTCCAGCGATACCCAATTTCAAAGTTGTCTATCTTTACCAAATCAGCATTTTTGTTACCCGTGTATATGATGCGTCGTGGCTCCATATTGGTGCAGAGGCGTTGCAGGTTCATATCTGTATTGGTGAGTGTTGCACCACGGTTGGCGCGTCCATACACAAAACGCACAAAATTGTTGTCGTTAAGTGCATAGTTGGCGGCTAACTGCCACGACGGATACCATTTGTCGGGGGTGTTGGTCTTGTCAGCGCGGAAAGCTCCAATCAGTCGTAAACTTTCCCATTTATAATCGAGTCTGATACTTGGTGCTATAGCGTATAGTTTAGTTGAGCCATTAAGGAATCCGTACAAGCGGGTATAGCTGTCGGCAGGTGTGTCCTCACCATCCTCATAATGCCACGAGTAGTTTTCAGATTCGGCATAATTACCATCGTTGAAAACAGGCAGATAATCAGTGTATTTGGCCCATTGGAAATCGAAGGCCGGCTTTACCGACAGGTCGCCCAATTTAAGTGTGTATTCAATGCCGCCGTTCATCATGTTGTGATTGATTTTGTAGCCTGGCACTCCGTATGCGTAATTTTGAGGTCCGCCCTCATAGCCGTAGTTGACTTGCAAGCCAAAAATCCGGGCATTCAAGTTAAAGTAGCCTGTCTTGGCCTCGCGTTCGTTAAACGATATGATTGCATCGCGGACTGATGTTGATAACGCGCGTGAAAAGCCGTAACCGCCGCTCAAGTTAATGCTGATGTCAGAATTCGGGTTGAAACTTAAATAGCCATTTACGCCAATGTTCTTGCGTGAAATTTCAGTGTCATGAAACATTCCGGCAATTGGGGTTTCCGGCTCTGTTGCGTTGAAAACGTGATACACCGAATTGGTTGCCGGGTCGACTGACGCGATTTTGGACGAATCGTTATTGAAGTAAACAGCAAGAGGCATTTGTGTTTTTACAATCTGGCGGGTATTCTGAATCTCGGAATCCGTGTACCAACCGCCTTTGTCTAATGCCACAAGGTCACCATCAAAAGCAATCTTTTCATCGGAGCGGAATTGCAAATAGCCATTGTCCATATTGCCATACAGCTGGTTGCTTATGGTTTGCTCTGCCCATTTGTCGTTTACAATATAATGCACGTCCGACGGCATAACATAAAGTTTGCTGGTATTGCGTCCGCGCTGACAGCATTCGAACCATAGAGCGCACTGCTTGCGCCACGAACTACCTCAATGCGCTCAACATCTTCAATAGATATTGGCAGCATATCAAGTGTAAGGGCTCCAAGTACGCTATTGCGGATTTGACGCCCGTCAACCATTATAAGCGTGTTGGCATTTTCGGTGTAGAGTAGTGTGTTGTTGTCAGGAATGTTATTCAAACCACGCATTTGTATGTCGTACACGCCATTGCTCTTTTCGGTTACAATCATACCCGGAATCAAGCGGAAGGCTTCTTCAAGTGTTGTTATGCCGTATGAGCGCATTTCGGCTTTTGTAATAACTGTTGTTGAAAGCGGCGACACAAAGTTGCTCTCTTCAGCTTTTGATGCCGATGATACGTTTTTGTTCATTATCAGTTTGAAAAGCTCATCGGTTGAAACGCCAAGTTTGTTTGCCAAAACAAGCAAATCATCGAACGGCATAGCAAGCAGGTCGTCGTACGACAGTTGCATAATTTCGTCTTTTGTCATTTTCGACACATCTTGTTGTGCAAACACAGGAAAAGACATTGATATTGCAGCGATTAGGCAAAATAAAAATTTCTTCATCAGTGTATCTTTTAAAATTGTTATTAATGATTTTTTATGTTTTTGTGAGCGAAGATCGAATGTGAATTATCTTTTAAAAATATTTCGGTTATTTACCAAAATGCACATATAAAGCCTTCTGACTCAAAGGATTGAACGATAATCAGGATTAATTTTCCTTTATGTTTAAAAATTGTTTTTACTCAACGGTTTTTCCTAATGTCAGTAAAGTTGAAGACACATTAACACCTTGAGTTTTCAGGTGAGATTGATTTATCTCGAACGATTGTTTGCCTGCCGTTGAGACGTAGTTAATACCCGATACTGTTTTTGCCAGTCCGGGTTTGTCAGTTATCAGCACAACACCCTTGCCCGCAATTTTTTGGGCAATATTGGCTGCGTCGGCCGATTTTGGTTCTGGCACAAAAACAATGTGGCATTTTGCCAAATCGTCGGTTGCGGCAACACGCTTAACCTCGATTTTTTGCTGACCGACTGTTTTACGCTCGGCAATGGTTTGCAACTCGGCAATAATTGGAGAATCGCCAACCACTGCAATCACAAAATTGCCGGCCTGTTTTGAAGCCGGATACTCAATATACTTTGTAAAATTGTACATAAAGAGAGCCTTAAACTTCTCATCTTGTGCTTTTGTTAAGCCGCAAAGCGACAAACAAAAAATTAACAATAAAAATTTACGCATAGTTCAATTATAGTTATTAAAACCCCATTTAAAAAATTCAGCTGAGATATACGGCGGATTGCCTAAATGGTTAGGCATTGGCCACATAAAAAGATTAGAAAATGATATGAAGTTAACAATAATCCGTTTCGCATCTATTTGATATTTAGCAGATAAATTTTACGCAAACGTTTAAATATTTTGTTTGTGAATTGGTGTCCCGGTGGTTATCGGGACGGATAACCGGTGAGCTGATTTATTCTCAACTTCTTATCGGAAAATCAAATTTTTCTGTACATTTTTCAAAAATGTTATTTCAAAATACTATTTTTAGCAAATATGGAATTCTACAATAGAATCAATGAGTTAAATGCTTTGAACGAAGCAAAAAAAGCGTAGTTTGAGCGAAGGTCAAATGACTGTTTTAATGGGGCGGTGTATTATCGTCAGAAGACATGTAACTCAATTTCAAACCATTTCTTACCTTTGCGAAAACAACAAGCCGATGATATACTATATATTAATATTGGTATTGCTCCTTTGCGCATTCTTCTTCACAGCCATGGAAGTAGTATTTGTATCAGCCAATCGCTTGCGCATTGAACTTGATAAAAAACAAGACCATCATTTCTCGCAAATAATTGATTTATACACAAATAAACCAGCGCAATATTATGCGACAATTGCCACAGGACACATGTCGGTACTGATTGCAATGGCGATGTTGCTGTCAATTTTAGCCGACAACAATTTCAGCCATCTAATACCTAACACACTGATAATGATTGTTGTACAAATAGTTGCAGCAACGCTTCTTTATCTGTTTGCCGGCGAACTTCTGCCAAAACTTTTTTTTCGTCGCGAGTCGGCAGGCGCGCTAAAAATCATCGCATTGCCAGCCGCCGTTTTCTACTACTTGTTTTTTGTGCTTACACGCGTCGTTTTTTACCTGTCAAGACTGATTGCAAACCGCTTCCGCCCCCACAATATCACAGCCGACGACGCTGCCTATTGGGGCGCGGTTGACTGGGATTCGCTATTTAAGGAGCCCGCCACAGGCGAAGCCGAGGAAGAAGAATCGAACGATGTAAAACTCTTCCGTAATGCCCTCGATTTCTCAAATGTCAAACTTCGCGAGTGCATGGTGCCACGGCCTGAAATTGTCGCAATATCGGTAACTGACACCATATCAAACCTAAACCGGCTATTCATCAACAGCGGATTATCAAAAATCATCGTCTATAAAGGTTCCATCGACAATGTAATCGGCTTTGCACCATCAATATCAATGTTCAGGAAAGCGACAACCATTGCCGACATCACCCGCGACTTGCCCATTGTGCCCGAAACAATGCCAGCCAACAAACTGCTTGCTCTCTTCATTCAAAACCGGCGTAGCATTGCACTTGTTGTTGACGAATTTGGCGGAACATCAGGAATTGTAACAATGGAAGATATTTTGGAGGAAATTGTAGGCGATATTCAAGACGAACACGATAAAAAACGCTATCGTGAACACAAACTTGCCGACAATCATTTTCTGTTCTCAGCTCGCCTCGAAATTGATTACATAAACGAAAAATACGAACTCGACATTCCAACATCGGACGAGTACGAAACACTTGCAGGCCTTATTCTTGCTCATTATGGGGCAATTCCAAAGGTGAAAGATGTAATTGCGTTTGACAAATTCCGATTTACCATTTTGCGCGCGTCAACTACAAAAATTGAATTGGTTGATTTAATGATAGAAGAATAGTTAAGAAATATTATCAGTATAAACAATTGATAATTAATGCGAAAAGACAAAAAGCACAAACTTTCCTTTTTTTAATGCAAAATCTAAATTTTGCTATATTCGTAGCCAAAATTTTTGAAACAAAATCATAATAAATAAACAATGGCAACTTTACAGAAAATACGCGACCATGCGGGTACTTTTGTAACCATCTTAGTCGCTTTAGCCTTATTGGCATTTATTGTTGGCGACCTTTTCAAAGCCGACGGAACTTTTGGTAGCAGCCGCAACAATGTGGGCGAGATAAACGGAACCTCAATCCCAATTCAGTATTATCAAGCCCTTGTTGATGACAATACCGAAATCTACAAGCAAAACACACAGCAAAACTCACTTGAATCGGCTGTTATTGACCAAATTCAAGACCAAACTTGGAATCAACTTGTGCGCCAATATGTTATTGAAGATGAATATGAGAAAATCGGCATCAAAGTTACAGCCGACGAGGTTTTTGATATGGTTCAAGGTAACAATATCGACCCTCAAGTACGACAAATTCCTATCTTTCAGGACCGCACCACCGGCCAGTTCGACCGCAACCTTGTACTTCAGTTCCTGAAAAGCAAAGACGACGATCCAAGCGGACAAGCTGCCGCATCATGGGCATCGTTTGAGAGAAACCTGATTGAAGGTAAAAAAGACCAAAAATTCATCTCGCTTGTCGGAATGGGAATGTACTCGACAGCGCTTCAAACTGAAAAAGAAACTGTCGACAAAAACACAAAATATTCGTTCGATTATGTTCAACTTCGTTATAGCACAGTTGCCGACTCGCTTGTTAAAGTAACAGAGGGCGACCTTAAAAAATACTACAACGAACACAAAGACGAATACAAACAACAAGAATCGCGCGACATTTATTACGTTGCCTTCCCAATTGTTGCGTCAGACGAAGATTTTGAAGCGACTCAAAAATGGGCTGAAGATTCGAAAGATGAATTTACCGCAAAATCGGAAGATGCAATCGAACAATATGTAAACCTTGAATCGGAAATCGCATTCAACGGAAAATTTATTGCTAAAGAAGATTTAACCGAAGCGACAGCTGGCTTGTTCACCGCTGAAAATGGCACAGTTGTTGGCCCGTACGAAGAAGACGGATACATAAAACTCGCTCGCAAACTTGCATCGGCAAAAGTAGCCGACTCTGTTCAAGCACGCCATATTTTAATTCAACCATCGGCAGCGCTTACCGACGAGGCTGCAAAACAACTTGCCGACAGCATCTTGAATGCGGTTAAAAAAGGCGCATCGTTTGCTGCTTTGGCTGAGAAATATTCAGCTGACGGCTCAGCCCAAAATGGCGGCGACCTTGGCTGGTTTACTGAGGGCGTTATGGTGAAAGAGTTTAACGACGCTTGCTTTGGCGGCAAAAAAGGCGACAAAGTGGTGGCAAAAACACAATTTGGCTACCATGTTATCGAAATTACCGACCAAACAAAAGCTGCTGATAAAGTGAAAATTGCAGTGTTAGCGCGTAAAGTATCAGCCAGCAACAAAACAGTTGACCAAATCTACGCTCGTGCAAGCAAATTTGGCAGCAACAACCGTAACCTTAACGATTTCCGCTTGAATGCTGATAAAGAAGGATTAAACCTTCGTACAGCAAACGTCCGTCGCGACGACCGCCGTTTAGCGAACTTCGAAAATCCACGCCAAATTGTACGTTGGGTTTACAAAGCCGACCGTGGCGATATTTCAGAAATCTTTGAACTTGACGAGCAATTTGTTATTGCAATGGTTTCGGCTATTCACAAAGAAGGCGTCACCCCATACGATGAGGTTAAAGCTGTTATCAATCGTAATGTGCTGAACGAGAAAAAAGCAGATTACTTAATCGCAAAAATTAATGAGGCAAAAGCAGGCGTTTCAACATTACAATCGATAGCCGACAAAATGACAACTCAAGTTAAAGACGCACAAGGAGTTACATACGCTTCGTATTCAATTCCATCACTTGGCGTTGAACCAAACGTGCAGGCCGCAATGGTTAGTTTGGACGAACAACAAATAAGCGAACCAATCAAAGGCAACTCTGCTGTTTACCTGGTTCAAGTTAAATCGGTTGAAAAACCAGAAAATATTGATATGCCACGTGAGCGCGTTTTGCTGCAACGCACTACAATGTCGCGTGCCGGATACCAAGTGTTTAACGCTATCCGCGAAGCTGCCGATATTGAAGATAATCGTTCAAACTTCTATTAACAGTTACTGAAAAACCGATAAAAAGAGGTAGGCATTTGTTTACCTCTTTTTTTGTTATTTTTTACCAAATCAGAAAAACAATAAGTTATATCATCAATTAATAATTAACTTTGAAAGTTTGCCCAAACAATGGGATAAAATCAGAGAAACATGAGCAAAAAAAAGGCATTAATAACAGGCATAACGGGGCAAGACGGCTCGTTTTTAGCCGAATTTTTATTGGAGAAGGATTACGAAGTGCATGGCATTATTCGCCGTTCATCATCGTTCAACACAGGCAGAATTGAGCACCTTTACCTTGACGAATGGGTGCGCGATATGAAACAAAAACGCCTTGTCAATCTGCATTATGGCGATATGACAGACTCCAGTTCGCTTATCCGCATAATCCAACTGGTTCAGCCCGACGAAATCTACAATTTGGCCGCACAAAGTCATGTTAAAGTGTCGTTTGACGTGCCTGAATATACCGCCGAAACTGACGCTGTCGGCACACTTCGCTTGCTTGAGGCAGTCCGTATTTTAGGATTGGAGAAAAAATGCAAACTTTATCAAGCCTCAACATCAGAACTTTTTGGACTTGTGCAGGAAGTGCCGCAAAAAGAGACAACGCCATTCTACCCGCGTAGTCCATACGGTGTGGCAAAGCAATATGGTTTTTGGATTACAAAAAACTATCGCGAGTCGTACGGAATGTTTGCTTGCAACGGAATATTGTTTAATCACGAGAGCGAACGCCGTGGCGAAACCTTTGTAACTCGCAAGATAACACTTGCCGCAGCACGCATTGCACAAGGCTTTCAAGACAAACTTTACTTAGGCAACCTTAACGCATTGCGCGATTGGGGATACGCCAAAGATTATGTTGAGTGCATGTGGCTGATTCTGCAACAAGACAAACCCGACGATTTTGTGATTGCCACAGGCGAATATCACACCGTGCGCGATTTCTGCACATTAGCATTTAAAGCCACAGGTGTCAATTTGAAATGGGAAGGCGAAGGCGTAAACGAAAAAGGTATCGACATTGCAACAGGCAAAGCGATTGTTGAGGTTGACCCGAAGTATTTCCGTCCGGCCGAGGTTGAACAACTGCTTGGCGATCCAACAAAAGCAAAAACACAACTTGGTTGGAATCCGCGCAAAACATCATTTGAGGAACTGGTGAAGATTATGGTTGAACATGATATGAAATATGTGAAGAAGATTCATTTGAGAACACAGATGGAATAATAAAATCTAACCGATTAAATCCGATTTTATCCGATATGGACTTATTGGAAGAATATACCAATAGTAAAAAAGATACTCTGGCATATAAAGTGATAGGGTGCGCTATGAAAGTGCATTCTAAATTAGGCCCCTGGACTTTTGGAATCGGTATATAAAAAGGCTTTATTGATTGAATTAAAAAAACAAAACATAAAGGCTGAAAGCGAGGTTGCAATAAATGTAACATATTGTGGTGAGGATTTAGGCTTGGGGTTTCGTGTAGATGTTTTGGTAGAAGACATTTTAATCCTTGAGTTAAAATCGATTACCGCCATTGAAACTACCCATTACAAGCAATTGAGCAATTACCTTCATTTGGCAAATAAACCATTAGGCTATCTGATTAATTTTAATGTTGACGAACTTGTCGTAGGAATAGGATTTGAAAAAGTACGAAATTTTCAATATAAAGGTGATGTCCCTAAATGGTTGTACTAAAATTATTTCGGATTAAATCGGGTAAAATCGGTTAGAAACAAAAACAATAAAGAAACATGCAAAAAGAATCAAAAATCTACGTGGCAGGGCATCGCGGAATGGTAGGTTCCGCTATTGTTCGCGAACTTCAGAGGCAAGGCTACAACAACATAATAACTCGCACTCATGCCGAACTTGACCTTTGTCGGCAAACTGAGGTTGAAGAGTTTTTTAAAGCTGAAAAACCGGAATATGTCTTTTTAGCAGCTGCTAAAGTGGGCGGCATTGTTGCCAACCAAAACGCACTTGCCGACTTCATGTATCAAAATATGATTCTGGAAATGAACGTGATACACTCGGCTTGGCAAAATGGTTGCAAAAAATTGGAATTTCTTGGCTCATCGTGCATCTATCCGCGCTTGGCTCCACAACCAATGAAAGAGTCGTGCCTGTTGACATCGGAACTCGAAAAAACTAACGAGGCTTACGCACTTGCCAAAATATCAGGTTTGAAATATTGTGAATTTCTGAATCGACAATACGGCACCGACTACATAAGCGTTATGCCAACAAACCTTTACGGGCCAAACGACAACTATCACCCGACACACAGCCACGTATTGCCGGCACTGATAAGGCGCTTCCACGAGGCAAAAATATCGGGAGCGGCATCAGTAACCTGCTGGGGCGACGGCAGTCCGCTGCGCGAGTTTCTGTACGTTGACGACCTTGCAAACCTCTGTGTCTTTTTAATGAACAATTATAGTGGCAACGAAACTGTAAATGCGGGAACAGGCAAAGAGTTAACAATAAAACAATTAACCGAGCTTGTGGCAAAGGTGGCAGGTTACACCGGCGAAATACTTTGGGACACCACAAAACCAAACGGAACGCCACGCAAACTGCTTGACGTATCGAAAGCAGAACAATTGGGTTGGAGATACAAAACAGAATTGGAAGATGGTATTCGCTTGTCGTACAACGATTTTCTGAATAACCCAATGAGGGCGGAGCGGTGAAAAGAAAAAGTTGTAAACATTTTTGACAAAAAAAATAATTTATCGTATAAAAATCCGTTATTTTCGGAGGTCGCAACAATATGACAAACCTTTTGCCCATATTATACTTGTGCTTTTTTGCATTGATGGCATTCATATCTACGTGGATAATTTACGTAGTTATACTTAGATCGGAAGAGCACACGTCTGAACT
>CALBPW010000314.1 GCA_937899145.1 uncultured Bacteroidota bacterium | reverse complement strand
ATGGTGCGTCCGAGTTATGTTTTGGGCGGGCGCGCAATGGAAATAGTCTACAATGAAGATGAACTGCGCGACTATATGAGCCGTGCGGTAAAAGTTACGCCCGACCATCCGGTGCTTGTTGACAGATATATGCAGGGTACTGAAGTTGAAGTTGACGCAATTTGTGATGCGGTTGACGTTGTAATACCCGGAATAATGGAGCACGTTGAACGAGCGGGAGTTCACAGCGGCGACAGTATCGCAGTTTATCCGCCGCAAACTTTACCTTCCCGCGTCATTTATACAATTTCAGATTATACAAAACGCCTTGCGCTTGCACTTCACGTCAAAGGCTTGTTAAATATTCAGTACGTTGTTGTTGACGGCAAAGTTTATGTTATCGAAGTAAACCCGCGTTCAAGTCGTACTGTTCCGTTTTTAAGCAAAGTTACAAATATTAAAATGGTAAATGTTGCAACGCGCGTGGCTCTCGGTCATACGCTTAAAGAAATGGGCTATTATTCCGGCTTGGTTGAACCTAAACCTTACACGGCGGTAAAAGCTCCGGTGTTTTCATTCGCCAAAATGCAAGACGTCGATATTTCACTGGGACCTGAAATGAAGTCAACCGGCGAAGTTATGGGTATCGATTATCACTACGCGCGCGCGCTTTACAAGGCGATTGTCGGCGCGGGTATGAGCATTCCGAAACACGGCTGCATTTTGTTCACGGTTGCAGACAAAGATAAAGAGGAAATGAAAGAACTTGATGCCGACAATTCAACGCCAATAAACGACCGCTTCGATGAAGTGCAATTTGTTACTGATTGTCATGTGGATACCGACCTCGAGCTCCTTATTCCTGATAGTTACATTGAAAACGTACCAGAGCGTATCAATCTCTATCGCCGCATCGACTCGCTACAAGACGAAGATGCGATTTCACATTTTATTTGTGAACTGACAGACCGCTTCGGACCAGTACCGGAACCAATTCTTGAACTATTGCAAGTGGTGCGTCTGCGTTGGATTGCCATAAAACTCGGAATGGAAAAAATACTATTGAAAAACAACAAAATGACAATATATTTTGTCGCAGATAAAAAATCAATATTCTATCAATCGCCACAATTTCTCAACATCTTGAGCAATATACAACATCTATATCGAAACACTTGCCAAATTCAAGAAAAGAACGAGAAACTGTCGGTTTCGTTTGATAACATACGAACTGTTGAAAAAGCACTGGCGCTACTACAAAAATTGGAGAAAAAACAAGAATAAGTTAATCATCTGTCTTACAAGATTAAATACACTTAGCACTGTGCAAACGCTGACCCACGCGACACACCGGTATTGGGCTGATAAAAATTCGTGCTGTTCAATAGACATATGTGAGAAAAAATCAATGCAAATTATTATTTTTGGAATCGATGTAAACAAAATCACAGACACAATTTCAAACATAAACAACAATGACACCAACCTCCAATTTTCAACCAATTGAGCCACTCTTCTCGAAAAGCATTCTGAAAACGATACAGAAACAACAAGACATTCCGACGGGTTTTGATGACCTTGACAAGATAATCGGAGGTTTCAGAGCGTCGAATCTGATAATTGTAGGTGGCCGCCCCGCAATGGGCTGCCGCTCGCTCATTTTGAATACGGCGTGCCATCAGGCGTGGGAAAAAAAGAAGGTGGTTTGCTTTTTTATGACACTAACGGAGCGGAATCTTATTGAACGCATTAAGCAGATATATCAATATCATGGGCGGTCGCATACAACACCGGCACCATCGGTTTATATTGATTATAAGTTAGATATAGAGAAGATGAGGGGCGAAATTGCACGTTTGAAGCGCGATGAGGCAGTTGATGTGGTGTATGTGGAATCGGTTCAGATGATAGGCGCAAGCGAAAAGCCCGAGGCAACCGACCAAGCGGAGTATGCCGTGAAAGCATTGTGGGAAATGAGCCGCGAGTTCGACCTGCCGATTGTGGCATTGAGTTCGCTGTCGCGCCAATGCGAGATACGCGGCGGCGACAGACGGCCACTTTTGTGCGATTTGCGCGAATCGAGTACAATTGAAATGTACGCCGATGTGGTGCTAATGCTGCATCGCCCTGAATATTATGGCATACTGATGGATGAAAATAGCAACTCGTTAAAGAATGTTGCCGAAATAATTGTTGTCAAAAACTCAAACGGATTATTAAAGACTGCCAAAATAGAATTCGACAAACAAGAACAAGTGTTTGATAACGAGTTGCCACCATTCTGATAATTAGATAATTGCAAATATTTTCGGATTATATGCCAAAGTACTATTTGAGTAACCGGAAGATGACGAATGGCGTATCTGCAAAGCATGCACCAACTCAATTATTCAGCCTCATCGCACACAAAAATATTTTTTACCGGCCAATTGCGTAACAAATTAAATTTACCTTCGTCTTTAAGACGCATTTCAAATTAAAAACGATTGATTATGGAAAACGAAAACAAGAAAAACGGAAAATCATTTGGCATAGCATCAATGGTTTGCGGCATCATCTCGCTTATATGGGGAATAATTCCGTGCGTTGGGCTTATGGCCTTGCCTCTTGCGGTTATATCTATAATTTTTGGTTGCATATCGTACAAACAAAGCCGCGACAACTCACTACCTTCAGGCATGGCAATTGCAGGACTTGTAACCTCCATTTTCGCTTTGATATTTGTCATTGCTTGGATTGTAGCCATTTTCCGCACATCACCAGACGACATTTTCAACGGATTTCGCACCAAATTTGATTGGAAATACGAAGAAACATCTGACATTTTCAACAAGCCTGACTCCACAATGACACGCTTGGGAACTCTACTTGACAGCATGAACAAAACAGAAAACGCAAATATGAAAATGACAAGCGGCGACTCAAGTTTCAATATGTCGGTGAACAATGGAAATGGGCAAAAAGTAATGGAAATAGTTGGCAGCGACTCAAGTTTTAGCATGTCGGTAACCGACGAAAACGGCAAAAAAGTGAATCTGAAATTTGGCACGAAAAAATAACTAATGCAATATTTACGCGAGCCGTATATCATTATTAATCTGACATTTGCTTCACTATTGGCAGCCATTTTTTGCTACTTCGGCATTTTTTCATCTGCCGATGCCTATCCAATAAGTGCTATCACCCACCAAACTGTTACCAGCACCGGTTTGCAACGCGCATTATCAGAATTGATGCGTGGAAATTTAAACACAGCACTGCAACTGAACATTTACTCGCCCGGCATCTTCATGTTTTTTATTGCAGAACTACTTACACGATTGATTTTCAGCATTATCTATATTAAAACCGACAAAAAGAAAAAAATCATCACAGCCGATGCCATAATCTCCATTATGTTATTTTTGTCGGCTTTTATGCCAATGGCGATAAAACAGATAATGTTAAACATTTGAATCGCAACTCGATTTTGTTGATAAACGATTCACCGATTACACTACTAAACAGAAAAATATGCGCAAACTCAAAAACGAAGAACTCGGACGCCTTACGGTAGAGGAATTTCACGAATCGGAAAAAACGCCAATAGCAATTGTGCTCGATAACGTACGCAGCGCCAACAATGTAGGCTCGGTTTTTCGCAGTTCCGATTGCCTTGGCGCAGAGCGGATACTTTTATGCGGCATCACTGCTACCCCGCCCAATAAAGACATCAACAAGACAGCACTTGGCGCAACCGAATCAGTTGATTGGCAGTATTTTACAACCACCATAGAGGCCATTGCGCAACTCCGAGCCGACGGCTACACTATAATATCGGTAGAACAAGCTGAAGGCAGCATTGCTTTGCAGGATTTTAAGCCAGAAGACGGTAAAAAATACGCTCTGATTTTTGGACACGAAGTAAATGGTGTTGCGCAGGAAGTGGTTAATGCCAGCGACGGCTGCATTGAGATTCCTCAAGTTGGCACAAAACACTCATTCAACATTTCAGTAAGTGCGGGAATTGTTATGTGGGATGTATTTGCGAAAACAAGATATAACGCTAAGTGACAATTCTTTACAAATCTAAAACCAATCGCAATCCGCAAATATCACTTTTGTAGGTTGATTCACTTTTGTTAGCATTCCAAACCCAGCAAGCCTGCGAAGTGCTATTCCAGCAACCACCACGCATCGGGTGCATACCATTTTCCAATTCGTCAGAGCACCATTCCCAAAGATTTCCACTCATATCGAAAATTCCAAGTTCGTTGGCGGCTTTTGCAGCAACCGGCTGCGAGCCTCCATTTGAATTGCCATTGTACCAGCCAATTTTTCCCATCACTGTTCCGCCACTCAATTTATAATTATGCGTCAGATTGCCGCCACGCGCCGCAAATTCCCTCTCCGCTTCTGTCGGCAATCGAAATTTCGCACCTGTAATCTGGTTTAATTTCAATATAAACTTCTGACAATCAGACCAACTGATTTGATCGGCAGGATAATTTTTGTTACGGCTCATCGGGCTCGATTTTTTACCCATCACGGCTTTCCAAAGATTTTGCGTAACCTCAGTTTGTCCAATATAGAAAGTGCCGACAGTAGTATTTTCGGGCGCTGCGGGGTCGCCCTTGGCAAATTGTCCGCCCTCAACCAAAACCATTTCAAACTGCTCGCCATTGGCTGTGAAAGTTTTGTTTTGAGCCGATGCAGAACCAATTATCGCAAACGATGCCAATAGTAAAGTAAGATTTTTCATATCATTATTGATTAAACGATGATTAAATACCATTTAAAGATGCGAAAAATTTAACACAGACACAATTTATTTTGAAGTTAAAATTTTTGTCAGTAGCGGGCGAAATAAAAATTCTTCGCGTGGAAATTCGGCGGCTTTTAATTCCGGCAAAACGTTTGCAGGTACTGAAATTTTTTCCCACTGCACAGAGCTTTTATAAATTTCTTGACGGATGGAAGTTGCACTTGAAATAATTTTGCCGCGTGGAATTAGTAGAGGCGTTATATTTTTAGGCAACGCCCGCAAATATTCAATCGCCAAAATTGTATTCGGCTTGCCAATATCAACCTGCGCGACGTTTGATAAAATTTTTGTGACTGCCGCCGCGTATGGCGT
>CALBPW010000313.1 GCA_937899145.1 uncultured Bacteroidota bacterium | reverse complement strand
GTGCAAAAAGATTGACGTTAAGGATTTGGACGTTTTGATTGTCGACGACGCCCCGATTGCCTGCGAACATGCAAAGCTTGTTTTGGAGGAAGTCGGCATTTCGGCGGATACTTCTTTGAGCGGGCGCGAGGCTGTTGAAAAAGTCAGACTCAAGCAGGCGCGGCACGAGCTTTATAACATTTTGCTGATTGATTTACGAATGCCCGACGAAAACGGCGTTGAAGTCACGAGGCGAATCCGCGACGTAATCGGCAACGAAGCGGCGATTATAATTCTTACGTCTTACAGTTGGGATGACATAGTCGAAGAGGCAATGGCGGCGGGCGTCGACCGCTTTATGTCAAAGCCGCTCTTCGCGACAACCGTCGTCAGCGAATTCAATCAGGCACTCGAACAAAAAAATATCAACGAGCCGGAAAAAAAACTCGCTGATTTGGAAGGACGCAAAATTTTGATGGCGGAGGATATGCCCGTCAATGCCGAGATAATGATAATGGTTTTATCGATGCGCGGAATGGAAGTCGAACACGCGCCCAACGGTCAAGAGGCCGTCGACATGTTTGCGGCGTCACCCGAAAATTATTTCGACGCTGTGTTGATGGATATACGAATGCCGGATATTAACGGTATTGATGCTGCAATCGCTATTCGAAAACTCCGTCCCGAACTGCCAATCATTGCGCATACTTGTTACGAGACCGATTTGGATTTGGCGTCGCTTCCTAATGTTAAATTTGATGGGTTTATCAGTAAGCCTGTCAATATCAACAAGATGATGCAACTCGTTGACAATTATTTGGGGTAAAGCCTGTCTAAAACGCAGCCAATAGTAAATTAATATCTTGTGATTGTAGACCTAAACGCCTGCCAATCAATTCGTTAGTCAATATTCCATTGAATACGTAAACACCCGCCCTGATACCGGCATTTTCTTTTATAATCTGATTGATGCCTCCCGTTTCACCAGTTTCGATAATAATTTGTCCAAGAATATTACTTAATATATAAGTTGCTGTTCGTGAGACTTTTGCGGGAATGTTAGGCACGCAATAATGTATCACACCATGTTTTGTAAAAGTAGGATTTGCAAACGATGTAACTTCCGATGTTTCAAAGCAGCCGCCTTGATTCATGCACAAATCGACAATTACCGAATTTGATTTCATTTGCATAACGGCATCTTCATTAACAATAAAATCGCGAACCCGATTGTTTTCGTACAATGCGCCAATAACTACATCAGCGGAGCGCATGGCTTTAAGCAAGACTAACGGCTGCAAAACCGATGTGAAAATTTTCATTCCAAGCCTATGTTGTAGCTCACGCAGCCGATTTATCGATTTATCAAAAACTTTTACCGATGCACCTAAACCCATTGCTGTGCGCGCTGCATATTCAGCCGCCGTTCCTGCACCTAAAATAACAACATCGGTAGGGCTGATGCCGCTAATTCCGCCAAGCATTTCGCCCTTGCCGCCATGCGCATTGCTCAAATATTCAGCAGCTATCAATATTGCTGTCGTTCCGGATATTTCACTGAAACTCTGAGTTATAGGATAAACATCATCAATGGCGTCTTTGTAAAATTCAAAACCGATAGCGGTAATTTTTAGATCCATCAGCCGTTCAATGTATTGTTTGGGTTGAAGATTGACATCGTATGAGCTGAAAAGCACCTGCCGACCTCGCATTAGAGATAGTTCCTCTTCGGTTGGCGGTAATACTTTTATTACAATGTCGCAAGTGTAGATATTACTTTTAACCGGCTCAATAACAGCACCTTGTTCAGCATATTTTTGGTCGGCAAAATGAGCGCACTCGCCTGCACCTGCTTCCACTAAAACCTCGTGTCCGCAGTTAACTAAAAAACCAACAGAGTGTGGAGCCATCGCCACGCGACACTCATCGGCAGCCGATTCTTTTGCGATGGCTATCCGTAATTTTTTATGGCGATGGCCAATTTCAAGCATTTCCTCGCATGGCATCAAATCGCTCAAAACATTTTTTGCTCCCCAAGACATAATTATTTAGGATTTAAGAGTTATGATTTAGTTCTGAAAACTATCGGTATTAGAATTAATGATAAATATTTGTTTATTAATACAATATACAATTAAAAAAATTACAACTTCCAACTCAAGTCTCACTCCAACTTTTCCGCTAAGATAACTCAAATTAGTACGACTTTCAATTCACTTCGAAATTGATTACAAACTTTTGATTGTTCATTTCTGTATTTGCACATAATCCCGACGACTCTGACATAAATTGCCTAAAAATCCCATAAAAAACCAAAAATTCAGAGTGGCACCCCCTAAAAATAGGGGGTGAATGCAAAAATCCCATAAAATTCACATCGCCATATATATTATCTTATATATTTGCAGTCAAATCAAAAACGAACAAATATGTCAACAATTCGCTTTAAAGCATTGGAGCAATTAATCAATCGTCAGGCAGTAAAGGTTGATGTTCCAGAGAAGAAAACATCAGAGTATTTTGCTGAAAATGTTTTCGATAAGCAAAAGATGAAATCGTACTTATCGCAAGAGGCATACGATTGTGTTATCGACTCAATCGACAACGGGACACGCATTCCCCGCCGCATAGCCGATCAAGTGGCATCGGGCATGAAGGCTTGGGCGCTTGAAAAAGGCGCAACGCACTACACTCATTGGTTTCACCCTTTGACAGGCTCTACTGCCGAAAAACACGATGCTTTTTATGAACCATCAATGTCGGGCAACGGCATTGAAATGTTTGACGGCGGAAAACTTGCTCAGCAAGAGCCTGACGCATCAAGTTTTCCCAGTGGCGGATTGCGTAACACCTTCGAGGCGCGTGGATACACAGCTTGGGATCCATCGTCGCCAGCCTTCATCTTAGAAAAAACCTTGTGCATACCAACAATTTTTATATCGTACACTGGCGAGGCTCTCGATTTTAAAACTCCACTTCTGAAAGCGACATCGGCCTTGAACGACGCTGCTGTGGCTGTCTGCCAATATTTCGATAAAGATGTTACCAAGGTGATAACGACACTTGGCTGGGAACAGGAATATTTCCTTGTCGATTCGGCTTTGTTCCTTGCGCGTCCCGACCTTCAGCTGACAGGTCGCACACTTATGGGACATGCTTCAGCAAAAGACCAACAGCTTGACGATCACTATTTTGGCACTATTCCAAGCCGCGTAAGCGCCTTTATGCGTGAGTTCGAAATTGAGGCGTATAAACTTGGAATACCAGTAAAAACCCGTCACAACGAGGTTGCGCCAGGACAGTTTGAGTGTGCGCCAGTTTTTGAAGAGGCGAATCTTGCTGTTGACCATAATATGTTGCTTATGGATCTGATGAAAAAAGTGGCTCGTCGGCATAATTTCAATGTCCTGCTGCACGAGAAACCATTTAAGGGAATCAGTGGTTCGGGCAAGCATAACAACTTCTCAATGGCGACAAATACAGGCGTAAACTTACTTTCGCCAGGCAAAAACCCAAAAAGCAACATGCAGTTTCTTGTCTTCCTTGCTTGCACAATAAGCGCCGTTTATGAGTATGGCGATTTGCTGCGCGCCAGCATTGCAACAGCAGGCAACGAGCATCGGCTTGGCGCTTCAGAAGCACCGCCATCAATAATGTCGGTATTCCTTGGCAGTTATCTGACATCGATATTAGACGATATTGAGCTGCGTGTGAGCGATAAAAAAATGACACCAGACGAGAAGACCGAAATCAAACTTGGCATCGGCAGAATACCTGAAATTCTGTTAGATAACACTGATCGTAACCGCACATCGCCATTTGCTTTTACAGGCAACAGATTCGAATTTCGTGCTGCCGGAGCAAGTGCCAACTGCGCCGCTCCAATGACATTCCTATGCCTTGGCGTTGCCGACCAACTCAACAAATTCAAACAAAATGTCGATACAAAAATCGAAAACGGTATTAAGAAAGACGAAGCAATTTTTCAAGAACTTAAAGATTTGATTGTCAAATCGAAACCTGTTCGGTTTGACGGAAATGGTTACAGCAAAGAATGGGAAGAAGAGGCTGTGCGTCGTGGATTATCGAACCCAAAAGGAGCTCTTGCCGCACTTGAGGCGTTTAAAAATCCGAAGTACATCAATCTTTGCACAAGTGGCAAGGTGTTCTCGGAGCGTGAGGTTGAGGCTCGATACGAGATTCGGGTTGAAAATTACACAAAAAAGATACAAATTGAATCGCGTGTGCTTGGCGATTTAGCTGAAAATCATATAATTCCGGCCGTTTATCGGTATCAGAACGAGTTGATTGAAAATGTGCGTGGACTAAAAGAAGTACTTAACGAAAAGGATTTCAATGAGATAGCCGAACTTCAACTTGAAACGATAAAAGATATTTCTCGTCGCGTGACAGCCATTAAAGCTAAGGTTACTGAGATGACAGAGGCTCGTAAACACGCCAATGCAATTGACGACATTGTGAAAAAAGCGCAAGACTATTCCGATAATGTTAAGCCGTATCTATCTGAAATTCGCGAACATATCGACCATCTTGAGATGATTGTTGACAACGAAATTTGGCCATTGCCAAAATATCGTGAATTGTTGTTTTCGCATTGATAGACAGAAAAATAGATTGTGATTTTTGCTAATTAAAAAACCTTGTAATCATCAGAATACAAGGTAAATAATTAAAGAGCGGGCAGCGGGATTCGAACCCGTGGCCCTCAGCTTGGGAAGCTGATGCTCTACCAACTGAGCTATGCCCGCTTTTTGTGTCAGCAAAAGTATATTTTATTGTTGAATATCCAATCAGAAGTTATAATTTATTTTATAAATAAAATTTATTGTTATCATTTTGTAATTCAATTATTTATATTTCTTCTTTTCCCTCCCAATTGTCAATCCATTTTTTATAATCGATGTTATCTAATGTTGGTGTTGTTATCCTTATTTTGGTGTTAACTTTCTGATTGTCAAATAAAAATCTATCAACAAAGGCTTTTATTGCATCGTTCTGAATATCAGAAGCACGGCAGTGAGGGTGTTTGTTGTCGAAGACGAATCCAAAACGATCGGAAATTCCGAAAGTATTGTAAACGGCTTCGGCTGCACGGCAAGATACGTAGCCTGAATGGTCGCAAAGCCATTCGTACTCACCGTTTCCAAGGACAAGTACGGCGCGTGGCGCGCACATCGCAATAATCTCGTGATGGTCGAATGGCAAGCGGTCAGCACGACCTTCGAATTGTGTTTTCAATGTTGGCATAAACCAAGTAAAATTGGTATTACCGATACGTTCAACATTAGTATCGGTGCGGGCTGTATAATCTTCGCTTACACGCCACGAGTTGATGCCTCCGCCACCCGATTCTTGAACAATGGCAAGGGCTATGCGTTCGTCAAGCGCACTTGAATACAGTGCCATTTTGCCGGCATAGGAGCAACCTGTTACCATTATATGTTTCATATCGGCATTTATCTTGTCGGCAACAATTTCCAAGCCATCTATAATCCGGCTAACGCCCCACGCCCATGCGCTATAGTTGCCATTGCCTTGCAATTCCGGGTACATCTGGTAAAACGGATATGATGTGTCTCGCTCATTCATACTGTATTTGGCTATCTGCTCATGGTCGAATGGCACTTGAATGCAATTGGTAAAAAGTTCGCGTTTGAGGGTGCCCGTTCCGCTAAATCGACCCATGCCAATGGTTATTGGATATGGTCCGACACCATTTTTGGGCAAGTGCATTTTGCAAGTCAACGTAAGTGTTTTTCCGTTGTGTTTGGCGATAACGATTAAAATACTGTCATTCAGTATTGCGCTTACATCTTCAGGTTTGTCAGGTTTGTAGCCAATCTCGTAAAATTCGATTTCTGATTTTATCTCGTTGCGCCTACGTTCCCAATCGGCAAAATTGGTTGAGCGTCCGCTGCCGTCAGACCAAGCAAAGGGGTCGGGTAGGTGTGTGCACTGAGGCAGTGAGTCAGGGTTAGTGTACTGAATTTTTGGCAGTCCGGCGCCAGTGTTTTCGCTTGTGTAAACTAATGGAGGCTGTTTTGTTGCGCAACCTACAATTGCCGCCATACAACTGATTGTCAGAAGGTGTTTTTTCATTGTCGATATGTGATTTAAAGAGATGCTAAATTATTATTTAGCTTGATAATTAAGCACATTTTTGCTAAAAATCGACAAAAAAATGTTGTGGCAGAGTCAAGTCGTAAGTGCATACAGATTTAAACCCGTTGGCGGAATTGGTTTTTTGAGAAAAATAAGGAAAAAGTTGCACTTATTGCTGATTTTTAGTGATTTATGGGTGTGTTAAAAATCAGATTATACGATCTTCATAATTCTTAAAAGTGATTCCGTTGGGATTCGAACCCAAGACCCACAGCTTAGAAGGCTGTTGCTCTA